>JAWSUM010000026.1:0-31263 GCA_033549165.1 Methanolobus sp. | reverse complement strand
CCCTTTATCTATAGAGGTATATTAGGGAGAAATATACTCTTCCAGGAAACGATCCTGTGAACATCAGGAGAAAAATGATCTTCCTCGAGACGTGTTAGGAGGGATAATATGGAATACATGCACGAACATCATGAAGCATTACATGGACTGCGTGAACGCGACAAGTTCGAATACGTGATAGATGTTTTCTTTGATGAACCTGAAGGAAAGGTTGTTTGCTTGAATTAAGCAAACTCAACTTTTTATTTTGTTTACAGTATTTTTAGTATATTCTAGTTACATATCTCTAGTTACATATCTCTAGTTACGAGTTTCCTTCCGGAATGGATTCTTTTGGCCTATAGTCCCGGCAATATCCTCTGGATAAGTATTTATGCATCATTTCCGATTCCATAATTCTAATTATGCTGACAATGGTGCTGCCTGCGTTAATCCTCGGGATTGTGTTCCTTCTGACTGCCGTGAGGCAGATAGGCAACATCAGACTTGAAATCTGGCAGATAATGTGCCTCGGAGCTGCCGGAGTGCTTCTGACTGGTCAGATATCCATCCCGGAAGCCATCGATTCTGTGAACATGGATGTTATGCTCTTTCTTTTCGGGATGTTTACCATTGGCCAGGCACTTGAGATGAGCGGTCTCATTTCACAGATATCCTATCGTTTTTTCAGGAGTGCAGGCACCATCGATTCTATCATATTGTACATTCTCTTTGGAATGGGTCTTGCCTCTGCTTTTCTCATGAACGACACCCTTGCGATCATTGGGACACCTGTAATGCTGCTACTTGCAAGGAACCATAATATCAATCCAACAGTCTTGCTGATGGCATTGGCATTCGCGGTGACCACCGGTAGCGCGATAAGTCCGATAGGCAATCCTCAGAACCTTCTAATTGCCCTGGATGGCAATATGGAGAATCCGTTTGTCACGTTCGCACGATACCTGCTATTGCCTACGATCATAAATCTGTTCATTGCGTACCTTTTCCTGAAAAAATTCTACGGGGAGCATTTCTCACCTGTTCCGTTGAACCATTCCCTTCCAAATGTCCCGGATATCAAACTTGCAGGGCTGGCGAGGCTATCTCTCATCTTTGTTGTCCTTCTTGTAATGGTAAAAATAATGGTGACGCTGTCAGCAGTTCAATTCGATCTGCGGCTGACCTACATTGCTCTCATTTCAGCAATACCTGTACTTGTATTCAGTAACAGAAGGCTGGAAATTATGAAAAGTCTGGACTGGCACACCCTTGTGTTCTTTGTGTCAATGTTCATACTCATGGAAAGCGTCTGGATGTCGGGGTTCTTTCAGGGTATGATCGGGATCTCAGGTATGGCTATCAGCACCCTGCCTGCAATATTGGGAGTGAGCGTACTTTTGAGCCAGTTCATTTCCAACGTTCCCCTGGTGGCCCTTTACCTTCCGATCCTGTCGCAGTACCAGACAGGTACTTCCGGGATGCTTGCACTGGCTGCGGGAAGCACTATTGCAGGCAACCTGTCTATCCTGGGAGCGGCAAGTAATGTAATAATCATTCAGAATGCCGAAAGAAAAGCTAATGTAACACTTAAATTCATGGAATTCGCCCGGATAGGAGTGCCATTGACCATTATACAGGCCTGTGTGTACTGGCTGTTCCTTTCCTGGGCGTAGTCCCGGCTTCTCAGATGAATTCCAGTATTTTAAATGCAATGATGATCGCGACGATGCCAACCGCCCAGAACCTGAGTGTCTCATTCAAAGGTATCCTTACATCCACGGTTCTGTTGCTCTCAGCTTCGCCAGCTCTAAAGCCAGTCATATTTTTAGTATGTGTTCGGTCAGTCTCCGGCATTTTTACAGCCTTCTTTTCTTCTTTCCTGATTGTTGGGGTGCTTTGTACCTGTACATCAGATACGGAAGGCATGTCGGCTTCGGAAGTGATAATACTTCCATTACTCTCTTTTTCATCGGAAACAGGAGCTACAACTTCTTCATATTTCTCTTCTTCTTCTTCATTCATACCGGAGATCGCAGTGAATGTCATTTCCTGTTCTGCTTCATGAGGCATATCTTTTGAAATATCGTCATCTGATATTGTTCCACCAAAAGAGAATGTGTCATGGGCCCTTTCTTCTTCCTGGTCCGAACCAAGATCTGCAAAAATTGACTCATCACCTACCGGAGGAGTAAAACCATTATCTTCATTTCCAAAATTCTCAGTCACCCATTCACCATCTGTTTCTGTTTCCTGGTAAACATCCTCGGATGCTGTGAAATCCGTGAACTCCTGGTTTTGGCCGGAAGATACTGAAGGCTCGAAAGAATCCGTTCTCTTTCCTATCAGGCCCTGGTAGTCCGGATCGATCTCTATTGCATGTTCAAAGCTTCTTTGTGCATCATTGAAACGTCCCATCTTTTCCATTACCCTGCCTCTTCTGAACCATGCCTCGGCATTATAAGGGTTAGCATCCAGAGACTTGGTGTAATATTCTATCTGTTTTTCCTCGTTCTTGGCATTCTCAGCCATATTGAACCAGGTTTCAGCTGCCTTTAATTTCTTTTTTGTTTTTACTTCGTCCATCATTCCCATAGTAACACCTTGCATAATGGCAATAGATCGTGTTCTTAATAATTACTGAACCTGAAGAAAGGTCCGATCGTTATAAATACTTACATTATTTATATAATGGTATATAAATAATCACTTTACTTCGATTTCTCACAGTGTGTTTCGCCTGATTTCGAATGATCACCTGATCACAACTTATTTGTGACACGCCTTCAACTAACATGAAAAGAATTCCGGAAATTACAAGATGAAGAAACCTGCAGGTGAAGATTACATAAGTGAGAGGGAGAGGGGGCAACTCCTTGCAGCACTGCACACTCGCCTTTTCTGGGTAGGTGAGGAAGTACCTTACCACATAGAAATTGATGGGACGAGATATGATCTTCATGAGATCGTCTGGGAGTTGCTCATGAAAAAGAAACTTACGGATGAGAACCGGCAGCAGATTGACGACTATATTTCCTACCTTCAGGAAAAAGCCAAAGAAGATGAACTCGAATTGAAAACTGAAAAATTAACAAGGGACGAAGCAAAAAGGCTGTTCGATGAAGCTGCAGGACTTATGCGGACAATTATGGATCTTAAAGATATCGAAGAAGGCACAGCAAAAGCAAAAGCACAAGAGTTCCATGATATCTTTTCCCGTGAGAGGGTGGCTGAGGCACGAAGATGGTTGCAGTTCTTAAAAAGTGCGACTTAATATGAAAACAGTATGTTTGTCTATTAATCCTGATCCTTTTCATCTTTCTGTAATACATACTCAAAAGACCACATCGGTAATCCTTCCACCTCTGTGTTCTCCAGGTGCTCCATCTCGTGAGCGGCATAGTAGGCTGAAGGGCCTGTGAACATGACAACATTCTCAGTGGTTTCCCTGATGAAGATCTTTCTCTTCTCGGTGCTCACCTTCGCGATCATGATCTTTCTGGCTTTAAGGGTTATGGAATGGGGTCTTGTGAGCAATACCCTGGTTTCCCTGTTACCACATTTTTCAAGGCGATCCACATGCCCTTCCCTGGCAAGCACTTCCGGGTCTATTAGAAGATATATCTCTTCAACAGTGTTACCGGTTTTCGTTTCTTCATTGTAGGGAGTGTAGACCTTCATAACTGAGATGCTTTTAAGATGCTCTGCCGAGTAGCTCCATGCCCCTCCGATCTTCAGTGAGAGCAGCATCGGATAGAATGCATCCCTGGGAAGGTCAAAATTGCTGAAAATAGCTTCCTCCCTGGCACTGAACACCAGCATGGACTTTAAATCACTTACTTTCATGGTCCCAGTTTGATTATTGTAACAAACAGGATAAATAGCTTGGCGGGGAAGAACTGCAAGTATATGGTCTTCAAGTTCTTACAGTTCCCCGTTCCCCTATGAAATACGCTTTTCAATCGGTTCCGAAGGCCTCCCTTGTTCCAGGCAACAAGATATAGATAAGGACCAATGCATTCACTATCACTGAGATATTCACATCGTACCACGCTCCTCCTGTGACCAGTATGAGGAAATCGAAGCTGAGATTCAAAACTGAGATAAAAAGCAGGAACATCCATGCCTGACTATCCACCTGCCATAGCATTTTGGTCACCCATAACCATATGTAGGCCAGCAGGCCGTAGAGGAATGCATACCACAGATTGAATATTCGGATGTCAACAGGCCCTATAAAGGGTAAAAAGCCCAGAAATCGCAGTGTTATTATCAGATTCAACAAAAACAAAAGCCCGGCCAGGATGGCCAGTATCGTTACACCTATCGGTCTATCTTCCATATGTTCCACTTCCTTTTGATTTATTCTCTTGAAGGAAATCTTTCAACATCAGTTGTCCTTTTTATGGAATCTGGTCAGTTCCACTTTTTTAGGTTTTTTGGAGAGGATAGGAAGGATGCTTTTCTGGTCTGGTCAGGAAACCAGAGCTTTTATCATGTGAGCCAACAGGGTCTATTGGGGAGTGACAGATCCGTAGTATGTCCTGAACACGTTATAGCCAGTAAGTGGCCGTTTCTTTCCGGACATTACTTTCCTATGTATATGTCCTATGCCAGAGTCCTTAATGGTGGCCTGTATCCACAAAACCTTGTAAGCAGGTCCATAATCGAAATGACGTCAATCTCAGGTTTGTAATATGATGGTAGACTGATGCCTGTTCCTGACCTGTTCTTGCCGAAATATAAAATTAACATCATTAACCTTCCCTTGAAATCTCTCTGGAGAATGTTTGTTCAATTGTTCCGTTGGGCGTATTAAAGAACATAGTTCCTTCCATTGTCCAGGTCACTTCCCCTCCCATTAGAGCACTAACGATTGCAGACGGAACTGTTGACACAGGTGCGACAATGTTTGTAGATGTACTTACAGTTTCACCGGGTGGTATCTCCAGAGGCTCCTCAAAGCTCCCGCTCGCGATGCGCACATCATTCGCATAGATATCATAATCCATTCTTTCAAGCTCTACTGTGACATCGTTAGGATTGTAGATGTCAACAGTGATGGTCAGGTCTATTTGTTCAGAACTGATCTCATTGATCTGAAGGTCCTCGAATGTAACATTTGTGTCTTTCAAAGCCTGGACATTCTCTTCTACATTGAATTCTTGCGTTTGGTTCTGTTCATCCGTGGACGCGCAGCCCAGACTTGCAAAACTTGCGGCCAGAAGTAAAATAACGACCAAGCCAGTGCTTATACTGGAATTCATTTGAAATTACTCCTTCTTCCTTTATTCTGCGAAGGACAGTTGTCCACTGTCCGTTTCCGCATGTCATGGACACTTTACGATGCAGTGCTGTTCTCAGAAATGTTCTCAGATCCTGTAGTATTCTCCGATTCTGTGGTATTCTCAGTTTCCGAAATGTTTCCGGAGAACGATTGTTCAAGTGTTCCCAGAGGTGTATCAAAGAATACTGTCCCCTCGACGCTCCACACGACTTCACTTCTCAGCAGAGAGCTTATAACAGCAGCAGGTACTGATGTCGGCTGTCCTGCAAAGTTCGTTGATGTCCTTCTTCCCTCATTGGGTGGTATCACGACAGGTTCTTCAAAGCTTCCGCTTCCGATACGCACCTCATTCGCATAAACGGTATAGTTCATTCTCTCAAGCCTGGCATTGACGTCATTGGGATTGTAGATGTCCAGGGTGAGATTAAGATCGATCACTTCTGAACTTATCTCATTTATCTGTATGCCTGCTACAGAGATGTCTGTATCTTTTAAGGTCTGGATCTCTTCTTTCCTTGTTTCAAAGCTCTGACTTACAATAATTATCAGCAGAAACAGAAGAAGAACTATTCCCACGCCTATCCAAATTTTCTTCATATCGGATACTCCTCATTTTCTCCGCTTGCCCCATAAAAAAGATTACTATTCTTCCTTAAATCACATTAGGAAACTGTCATCCGTACTTTTAATAGCCGGAATCTTTTCTCTATAGTTTTCTCTAAAAGAAGTAGTCCGGTATGATCGAAACGGAATAGATCAGCAAACTTGCATGGAAAAGGGGAAGGACTTTGAGTCCGGCAGACGGGTCTTCTCCTTTCATTACGATCTTTGCTGATCATAACCTAACGCGTATCCAGCAGGGTTTATCATTAAGGAGCAAGAAGACCACCGGATTCAACCTCGCATTAAATCTATGATTTAATGGGAGTTCCAGTTCTTTGAACTGGAACAGGTGGATGAATTGCGTCTACAACAACAAAAAAAGCATATATTCTATGCAAACATACAACATTCTATTAAACTAACTATTTTGAATAGTGATTTTAATGAAAAGAGGCTATAGATACCGAATTTACCCTGACAAAGAACAACAGACTTTGTTAGAACAACATTTTGGTGGAACTCGATTCATCTACAACCGGTCACTTTTAATCAAGAACCTCATGTATTCTAAGTTCAAGATCAACGTTAGTGAGATCGACCTGAACAACAACCTGAAATTGCTCAAGGAACTTCATCCATGGCTGAAGGACCTGAACTCACAATCGTTGCAACAAGCTAACAGGAACCTGTTAATTGGATTCAAGAATTTCTTTGAAGGAAATGCAGACTATCCTACCAGGAAAAGTAAGAAAGATAACAATTTCTCATTTCAGATTCCTCAGAACTACCAGATCAACCTGACAAGTTCAAAGATATATCTTCCTAAGATTGGTTGGATGAAGATAGTTCTTCACAGGGATTTCCTTGACAAAGAATTCATAGAAAATGAACTTGTCACAAAGGAAGTCAACGGAGAACTTATTCTTGACCAGAAACTCAATAGGAAGTTCGATATCCTCAAAACTTTAACTGTTTCCAGAACATCAGCTGGAAGATATCATGTAAGCATACTGATAGATGACCATGTACCAGAACCAGAACCTGTTGAATTCGATGAGAATACAACCATGGGAATTGATGTAGGAATCAAATCCTTTGCTGCTCTTTCATCCGGAGAAGTCATTGAGAATCCAAGGTTCCTGAAAACATCTCTTGATAAACTAAAGAAACTACAAAAAGAAGTTAGCAGAAAACAAAAAGGTTCTAAAAATAGAAGAAAAGCAGTATTAAAACTGGCAAAACAACATCAATTAATATCAAACCAGAGAAATGATTTCCAACACAAAGTCTCAATGAAGATAATTAGCGAAAGCCAAGCTGTCGTTGTAGAAGACTTGAATGTCGAAGGAATGGTCAGGAATCATTGTCTTGCTCAGTCCATCAGTGATGTTGGTTGGTCTGAATTCGTTAACAAGCTAAGATACAAAGCAGAATGGTATGGTAAGACCGTTCTCCAGATCGGTAGGTTTGAAGCTACATCCAAGTTATGTAATGTTTGTGGATACAAGAAGGAGGATCTTACTCTCGATATTCGAGAATCGGAATGTCCAGACTGCAAGACATTACATGATAGGGATATCAATGCAAGTCTCAACATCAAACAAATTGCATTGAATAACTTAAGCACTGCAGGAACTGCAGGAAGAGCCTGTTGATACTTAGTAGAATACTACTATTGAGCAGGAAGCCACCGGATTTATCCGGTGGTAGTTCACATCCTACTACTTTCATTAGATTTTATGCGCATAGAACGGAGTAAACAAGAATGAAGATCAGAATGGTTAAATGCAGCGATGTGGGCATTAGCGATTGCGGTTATATGGCAATGGGATACGGCCTGGATGAGGTTGAAAAGACCATGTTCGATCATGTTGAGAATGAACATCGTGACCTGCTTGACACTATGTCCCACGAGGAAATCCACGAACTTAAGCACAGGATATCCGCTTATCTTGGAAGGAGCTGTGGCTGCGGTCATCTTCCTAAGCCCTGAGTTACGAAGTACAAAAGTGTTCCAGGTATAGACGCCCCACAGTTTCAATATATTATTTGGCGTTCGGGCAAATCTCAACTGTGAGGCACCTATGAAAGGAGGGCTTACTTAAGACATATTTGTCCGAATAAAGATTAGTAAATAATGTATAAATAGCAATAAGGAATATTGTTCTGAAACAAACCACATATCCTGGAAATACTGTGGTAAATAATTCTGTTGTTGTCGGTATTTTGTGTCATAAGCATAAGTTACATATGCTGCATAGCCCCAATACTTATGCACAAGCATGGGAGATGGTATTTTGAAAGCATTAGTATTCGGAGCGGACGGCTTTGAGGATCTGGAACTTTTCTATCCTTACCACAGGTTGAAGGAGGAGGGAGTGGATGTAAAGATAGCATCCATGGAGAAAGGTAAAATCACAGGTAAGCATGGCTATTCTGCAAATGTGAATGTGACCTTTGATGAGATCAACCCTGCAGAATATGATATTCTGGTAATTTCCGGTGGTAAGGGGCCGGAAAAGATGCGCCTCAACGACAAGGCATTGGATATTACAAGGTATTTCTTCCGGGAGAACAAGCCTGTTGCGGCAATATGTCATGGGCCCCAGTTACTGATATCTGCAGGAGTCGTAAAGGGGCGAAAGGTCACAAGCTGGCCCGGAGTTATCGATGACCTAAAAGCTGCAGGTGCAGAGATCTACGATGAGGAAGTTGTGGTCGATGGGAACCTGGTTACTTCCAGAAGTCCTCATGATCTCTTTGCATTCGGAAGGGAAATGGTGAAACTATTAAAAAAGACATAGAGAACCAAAAACCCGGTTTACTTTTTCGGTGAGTGAAAAGATAGTCCCGAAGTGGTATTATCCCGCCGGATCAGCCCAGTTCAAATGTGGTGACGCCAAATACTTTTTCGAGTTTTTCATCTCCACCGGGCTTTCCTGCCGCATACATCCTTATGGTTTCGAACGCAACCTGCATGCCGTATTTTCGGGCCAGCAGCATTGCATTCTCATTTGGCTGAGGGACGTCCAGAAACAACGGCTCGTCCTCAGGTATCCGGCTTTTCAGGGCAAGGAAGAGTTTTTCGGCCACGGCAGGATTTTCCGCAAAGAGCGGGCCGATTTTATATCCCATACAACATTTTCTCACGAGACCGTAGCCTTCAATGGCTTCCCCGTTGAGGGCTGCAAATGCGAATGAGCCTTCCTGGCGAATCCATGCATCCAGAAAATGCGGGCGGGGTTCCGGAAATATCCTGCTGTCATACTCAACAAGCTGCCTAAAGAGTACGCCGGATAGTTTGGTTAGTCCCCCCGGCATGGCGGCCCCGCCCCGGCCCTCGAATCTGAGATTCCTATAATATGGCAGGAAACCATGCCTGGCGTAGTAAGCCTCCTGCTCTATGACGCCGTCAAGCCCTGTAATGCGGCCCCTGAGATAGCCCGTTGCCGTTTTCCAAAGGCATGTCCCTATACCCTTTCCCCTGAATTCCGGCTTCACAATGAATAGTCCTATGAATCCGAACGACTGGCCGTAAGATACCGCCGATATGCAGCCGACCGGCTCCCCCTTAAGTCCGGCTATGAAGAATCCTTCAGGGTCCGCCCGGTAAAAGCATTCTCCGTCATGGATTCCGGGATTCCAGCCCTCTTTCCCGGCAAGGCCTGTCGCAAAAATCATTTCATTCTGCCTCATCTGGCGGATTTCTAGCTCCGGGTGGAGCAGTGGCTTGTGTATTTCCGTACCCGTTACACTCATTGTATCATCCTGAGAACACATTTGCATTTATATATTAATATAATTTTATATTGGATATAAATATTACCAACCTGGCTGGCAAGTTGCACGGTTCTACGATATGACTCCCAGGTAACCCGGAAGGCTGGTGACTATAGTCTACCGGGGTCGGACAGTCCTTGGAAAAAACATAAAAACAGGAACTTTGAATTGTTCCTTTGTAATATATCAACGCAAGTGCACGAAGACGCAAGGTCGCAAGGAAAACATTGCTTTGTGTCTTGGTGTCCTTGCACCTTTGGGGTTTTTGGATGTGCTGGAAACTGCTGATCCAAAACCTGCAAATGATTAGAATATATCCTGGCCAAAAACAGATTTAGTTCTCAAAACCCGGAGCACTAATGCTCCAGTATTTCTTTCATGGTATGCTCCACGCCAAGGGCAACACCTTCTACTTCTATGCCACCTCTGCCCTTTGCTCCGTCGCCCACCACAAAAAGATCCTTGACGGGTGTCCTGTTCTTCAGGTCAGTGCCTGAGGATGACCTGTTCACAGGCCAGCCATTGGAATATGACTGGATAAGGAGCACTTCGTATTCCTTGCCGGCAAAAATATCTTCAAGGTCCTGCAGTCCGAGCTCTATCTCTTTTTCAAGCTTGTCGAGGTTTTCCCAGCGGACACACTGATGTGACATTGTCAGATGTTTTCCTGCGGGCGCAAGGTCCGGATCGATATTTGTCACCTCGTTGATGCCATTGATCCTTTGTGCATATGGCGTGAGCAGTACTCCGCCATGTCCTATGAGGGGTTTGTCAGATGAAATGCAGATCTTGATACCTGCAGAAGGCTTCAGTTCTTTTGTTTCATCGATATACTTCTGAATTTCTGCTATCTCCGCATTACCATCCAGCAGGCTGGCAGTGGCTGAGTGTCCGATATCGCTGATCACCAGGTCTGATGTGCATTCCTGCCCGTCAGCTACTATTCCTTTCACTTTACCGTTGTCCGTCAATATCTTCGTGACCTCTGCAGAAGTGTGGATAGTTCCTCCGTTCGTCCTTACTATGTCAGCAAGTGCATCCGTGATCGCTTTGCATCCGCCGACGGGCACGCCTGCACCTCCATATCTGTAGAGGTTCTCAATGATCTCAAAAGCCTCTTCCACGGGTACATCAGCTGACCTGAGGCTAAGTGCCCATCCGAAGAAGGAGTCGGATATACGGTGGGTCCAGTCCTGTTCTATGTGGTTTGTGCACCATTCATCGAAAGAACTCTCCTTTGGTGGATTCTTTCTTGTTGCTATTATGTAGAAAGCAAGTTTTATGCGGTTCATCGGGGAGAAAGGTACCTTAAAATCCTCGAACAGCAGATCCTTGTGTCCGAACTTGTAATCTGTATCGCCTCTTTTCCTGGGTATCCTGAGAACGGCAGTAGGTTTTTTGCGCACGATGGTCACTTCCGCACCTACGTCCTTCAGCAGTCTGGCAAGCGGTCCTGAGGGACCGTGCGGTATCATGTGAAGTGCACCAGTGGATAACTGGAAACCTTTGTAAGGAATGTTGGTGAACCTTCCTCCTATTATGGGAAGACGTTCAAAAACCTCCACTTCATATCCAGATATGGCGAGTTTGGCTGCGCTCAGAAGTCCTCCAAGCCCGGCACCAATGATTATTGCCTTCATTTCAGACCTCGATCGCTTTAACCGGGCAATATGCAGCACAAATGCCGCACCCTGTACAACTGTCGCCCATCCTTGCCCTTACTCTTACGACAATGGCATCAAATTTGCAAAATGTGGCACACTGGCCACATCCAACACAACTATCGTTAACTTTCATAATACTTCACCGGACTTTTGTTATTATAAAAGGACTAACAATAAAAGCATTATTGTCCAAATGAAGGTTCTTGACATGGTGACATAGCTTAAAATAATCACCAATCCTCTTGTTTGATCTTGTATCCAGCAGGGATGATTGTCCGTTCTCGTCAAAAATTATTCTCAAAACGGTAGAAAATAGAAAAATATATTATTATCCTCTATTATTTATATCCTCATGGATGAGGTCGATATTGCCATTTTGGAACATCTTTCCGACAACTGTAGAAAACATAGCACTGTCATAGCCAATGAACTGGGTGTGGCTACATCAACCGTACACAAGAGGATCGAGAAGATGCACACTTCCGGCGTAATCAAAGAGTTCACCATAAAGGTCGATCCTGAGGTAGTCGGGTTCAATATCACTACTTTTATCGGGATAACTCTCGAACCGAATACAAGTGCAGGTATTATTGAGAAATTGAATGATATCGATGATATTCTGGAGGTATATGAGCTTCTGGAGCCGTATGATCTGCTTTTGAAAGTGCAGACCTTTGATGTGCATAGCCTGAAAGAAAATGTGCTGGTCCCTATCAGTAATATGGAAGGCATTAAAAAAACCGATAGTATCCTGACAACAAAATGTCATAAGGAAAAAAGCCTTTCTATTCGCAAGAAGTCTCTGATGTCCTAGGTATCATGATTATTCGTG
The DNA here is from genome assembly GCA_033549165.1 of Methanolobus sp. Taxonomy (GTDB): domain Archaea; phylum Halobacteriota; class Methanosarcinia; order Methanosarcinales; family Methanosarcinaceae; genus Methanolobus. Next base: position 19,118 of record JAWSUM010000026.1, on the reverse strand, counting down.
ACAATTACTCGGAACCTATTTATACTTACATACCAGTTTCATTTTGGTGATCAAATGCGAAAAGAAGTGATCCAGGTGGTATCAAGGGACAACGGCGAACTTGTTTCCAAGAAGGTCAAGGCAGCATCTTATGAGTTCACTATTGCAACCCGTGCCAAGTGGGAAATGGTAATCTCCGATGAGGATCTCGAGATCCGTGCCGGGGAGTTCAAACGGGTCAATGTGAAAGAGATAGATCTGGAACCTGATATGGTTGCAATTCCATGCACTTTTACACACCATGCGATTGTTTCATTGGTCAAGGTGGGGGCAAAAGGAGGAGCAAAGCCTGTGGATAGCGAGCGTGTGATCAAGTACGCTTATCTGCTGGGTCAGGAAAATGGCCGGGTCAGGGAAGGCGACCTGCTTGCAGTGCTTAATATTTTCCCGATAATGTTCACACGTGAGGCCCTGACTCCGAAGAAAATAAGCTAATTGAAGGGGATTGGTTATGGAAACCTGTACTATTTGCGGTGACCTGCAGGACTACAGACACTACGAAGGATACAATATATGCACGGTGTGCGTGGATATCATGGAGGATGTCATGGGTGAATACTTCGTGCGTACCATCAGGATGAATATTCCAAAGGCGCATGAAGGCTATCTCAGGTATCTCAACAATACCACCAAGTATATCTCAGACTACAAGAAGATTTCACAGAAATCACAGCAGCATACAAGGGATATCGGAAGCCGCGTGTCAGAAGCCATTGAACGGAACAACGAACATCCTTCGAAACAGCGCTATTTCGAACATATGCAAAAGGTACTTGACTGGCTTGAAAGCACTCCGCAGTTCTATCATTATTACTTCAGGGAGTACTATGTGTGTCCCACATGTGGTTCTTCCATCTTTGAGAAGTATGCCCGGTACAACCATGGTGACTGGCTCGTGCTTTCATGTTCGGAATGTGATACCGTAATCAAGAAGTATTATTCGCCGAAGCAGGTCTGAAGCTGTTCACAAAAAATCAGCATCATTCAAGCTTTTTTTGTCCATCCTTTTTTCAATGGATTTGTTTATTTATCACGGGGCGCATATCTGTTCCCCATTTCCTCAAATATGATGGATATCTATACTTCAAACCTATTTTACTTGATGAATTATCTTGAATTCTCTGGCTATTCAAATTAACATTTCTGACTTCTAAAGCCTTAATTGCCACAATTTAAATATAATGAATTAATATCAACTAATAGCCAACTCAATCTATTGAAAAATATGTCAAAAGATGTGATTTGTTTCATAAAATTGTAGATGAATGTATATGAAAAACTACACAGAAGGTATTTTATACATATAATAAGTCTACGTAATAACTCTCAGGAGAATTGTTATGTCAGAAATAATCGATATTAGTAACATAATATATAGTTACATACCGGTTGCAATCATTCTTGTAGTGGCGTTAATGATGCCTCCTCTGACTATGTTTCTAGTGAAGACGCTGAGTCCGAGGAGTAGATCTGCGGCAAAATATCAGACATATGAGGCTGGTTCTCTTCCCATAGGGGATGCAAGGATACAGTTCAATGTCGAATATTATCTTTATGCCATCGCTTTTGTTCTCTTTGATATAGAAGTCCTGTTCCTCTATCCATGGGCAACTATCTTCAAAGGGCATGGAATTACCGAGATAGCAACCGTTGAAATGCTGGTCTTTATTTTTGTTGTGTTGTTCGGCTACGTATACCTGTTGAAAAAGGAGGCCCTTAAATGGACGAAGTAGAACAGGCTGACGTTGAACAAGTAGGATATGATGACATTCCCGGTGTCTCGCTTACCGATTCGAATGCCATCAGCGACTTCCTGAAAAAGACCAAAGTCCAGGATGTCCTGAACTGGGGCAGAAAAAGTTCATTGTGGTTCATGGTAAATGCAATGGGCTGCTGTGGTGTTGAACTCCTTTCCACAGGTATGGCACACTATGATACTGACCGCTTCGGCATTATTCCACGTAACTCCCCAAGACACGCAGATGTAATGATCATCAGTGGGTATGTGACAAAGAAGTATCTGCCAGCTCTGAAAAGGATCTGGGATCAGATGCCTGCACCAAAATGGGTTATCGCTTTTGGAGATTGTGCTATAAGTGGTGGTCCTTTCTTTGAGTCATACAGTACTCGTCAGAATATAGATGAGATTTTCCCTGTAGATGTTTTCGTTCCGGGATGTCCTCCCAGATGTGAAGCCCTTATCCAGGGGTTTGTTGAGCTTCAGAAGAAGATCGATGCAAAGAAGGACAAAGGTACGGAGTATTGAGGTGAATCAATGGACGCTAATTCTATAATCGCTTCACTTACCGGCAAGTTCCCTGAAGACATCTATGATGCAGCTATCGAGTCTGACATAAGGACCATTGCCAAAGTGAAGCCTGAAAACGTAGTGGATGTCTGCCGCTACCTCAAGGAAGACCTGTCTTTCGGACACCTCTGCTGTGAATTCGGAGTTGACTATCCAGGCAGGAATGAGATCGAAGTAATATATGTAATAGGTTCCTACGAACATCCGGTCATCCTTACAATGAAGGCTCTCCTTCCAAGGGACAATCCGGAGATCGAATCCGTAGTGCCTGTATACTGGAATGCGAACTGGTACGAAAGAGAAACGTACGAACTGTTTGGTGTGAAGTACCTTAACCACCCCAACCTTAAACCTCTTGTACTTCCACAAGAGATGCTCGGCGAGTGGCCATTACGTAAGGATTACAAGGGCTTCCCCAACAAGACGGCTAAGAATTTGGTGTGAGGATTATATTATGGAAGAAACAGTTGGACCTTCTGAAATGATTGTACACCTTGGCCCACAACATCCCATGATGCCAGGACCGTTCAGGCTGAATGCGAAATTGAGGGGCGAGACCGTTGTGGACTCCGAGGTCGAGATGGGTTTTATCCACAAAGGTATTGAAAAGATCCTTGAAAACAAGACATATCTCCAGGGCATTACCATTGTGGACAGGATCTGTTACCTTGCTGCACTTACCAACGAAGAGGCATATGTTGGTTGTGTGGAGAAACTTGCAGGCATAGAAGTGCCGGAAAGGGCTCAGTATATCCGTGTTATAATGGAAGAGTTTTCCAGGCTACAGAGCCATCTTCTGGGTATGGGTGAATATGCATCCTTTGTCGGTTTTGTGAGTATGTTCATGTATACCATCAGGGACAGGGAAGATGTGATGTCTCTTATGGACTCCGTCACCGGGGCACGTGTTACACACAGTTTCCTGCGCTTTGGAGGTGTGAAGGATGACCTGCCCGAGGGGTTCAAGGAAAATGTGAAATATGTCTTTGGAAACCTTAGAAAGGCAATTGATAAATATGAAGAGCTGTACCGCACTGACTCCATCTATAAGTCAAGGACTGTAGGTGTTGGTGTACTTACTGCGGATGTTGCAAAGGACCTTGGAGTCTCCGGACCACCACTCAGGGCAACAGGTGTTGCTTTTGATATCCGTAAGGATGAACCTTATCTGGTCTATGATGACCTTGATTTCAAAGTATGCACACAGACAGCGGGTGATGTCTTTGCAAGGATACAGGTACGTCTCGATGAGATGCGTGAGAGTATGTACATAATCGAGCAGTGTCTTGACCAGATACCATCAGGACCACTTTTCCCCGAGGATACCCCGTATGGAAAGAGATCGCCGGTAATGAGGATCCCTGCAGGAGAGGTTTTCCACCGCGTGGAGGACCCAAGAGGAGAAATGGGATTCTATATGGTGTCCGACGGTTCGGACAAACCGTATCGTGTAAAGATAAGAGGACCTGTGTACCCGACCCTGCAGACACTGCCACCGCTCCTGAAAGGTGTAAGTGTTGCTGACATAGTGGCGATTGCCGGAAGTATGGACACATGTACCAGTGAGGTTGACAGGTGATCATTATGGAATTACCGGAAATTCTTTTCAATCCTCTCTTAAGAGGTATTCTTGGTCTGTGTCTCATGGGTGCCATATTCCTCGGTGCAATGGGTGCTGTATGGTTCGAGCGTAAACTTTCCGCTGACATCCAGCAGAGATATGGTCCGATGAGGACCGGTCCCCACGGATTGCTCCAGCTCGTCGCCGATGCTATCAAGCTGTTCACGAAAGAAGATATCATCCCTAAGAACGCTGACAGATTACTTTTCGTATCAGCACCTATACTCATGATGGGATCTGTTTTCCTTATGCTTGTGGCAATTCCTTTTGGTGCGATAATAATCAACGGTGAAACTTATCCGATAGCAGCTACCGATATGGATATCAGTATCCTCTACATTGAAGCTATGTCCGCTATTTCTATTATCGGTATTTTTATGGTTGCGTACAGTGCAAACAACAAGTACTCCCTTCTTGGTGCTTTCAGGAACTTTGCACGTATGATCGGATACGAGGTCCCTCTCGGTATCTGTATCGTGAGTGTTGCCATCATGGCCGGTTCGCTGAATATAGTAGAGATCGCTGAGGCACAGAGCCCACTGTGGTTCATTATAAAACAGCCACTTGGATTTATCGTGTTCTTCATTGCCCTTATGGCAGATATGGGACGTCTTCCTTTTGACCAGAACGAATCCGAGGAAGAGCTCATTGCCGGATGGATCACTGAATACACAGGTATGAGATTCGGTCTTGGTTTCTTCGCAGAATACATCCACCTTATCCTCGGTTCAATGCTTGTTACTTTGTTGTTCCTCGGAGGATGGAACCTGCCTGCAGCACTGACTGCAAACACTATCCTTGGTATTATACTCCCAACTGCTTTCTTCCTCGGAAAGGTAGTACTGGTAATCCTTTCGATTATCATGATCAGATGGGCGGTTCCAAGGTTCAGGATCGACCAGGTAGTGGACCTGAGCTGGAAAAGACTCCTGCCGTTAGCCCTCCTCAACCTCGGATGGGTAATTGCGCTTGGTCTTCTGGAGGTGTGGATGTAATGGTTATCAAAAATATCATAACAGCAGTTAAGAACATTTACTTCGGTCCTCCTGTAACAAGAATGTGTCCGGAAGTACCCACAAAACTTTCAGACAGGTTCAGGGGTTTACAGAAGCTCGATAAAAGTAAATGCATAGGTTGTGGAATATGCGCCAATACATGTCCCAACAATGCAATAAAGATAGTCAGGGCACGTGTAAGTCCTGACAGTGACAAGCAGAGATGGTTCCCTGCAATAGATATAGGCCACTGTCTGTTCTGTGGTCTTTGTATCGACCAGTGTCCTAAAGAGGCCCTGTCAAGCACAAAGGTGTATCTGACAGGTATTATCCGCTGGAACCATGAGGATCTTCTCTTTACGCCGGATATGCTGGCAAGGGAAGTTGACATAAATGCTGAAGAAGAAGCTGGTGAAGAGGTGAGCAGATGGACCCCACAATAGGTACGATCATTGAACTTATCGTTTTCGCGATACTGGCATTTACAGCGATAGTATTCTCACTGTTCGTGGTGAGTGCCAGGGACGTAGTAAGGGCAGCTCTTGCACTGGTAGTTTCCATGTTCATAGTTGCAGCTCTGTACATAATGTTGAATGCACAGTTCCTGGGAGTTGTCCAGGTGCTTGTATATATAGGTGCAATAGGAGTACTGATCCTGTTCGCAGTTATGCTTACAAAAAAGGAGTTTGGTACGGATGCTGAATAACGAAATTTCAATTTCATTTTCCCCTATGAAGGTTCTCACATCGGTATACCACTTCTTCAGGCCACGTATACTCGGAATGTTAGTAGCATTCCTTTTCCTGGCTGTTATCATGGTATCGGTGTTCTTCACAAGCTGGCCTTCAGTGGACCAGATCCCACAGAACCTTGCTGACCAGAGTAATATCCAGGGAATCGGAAAAATGATATTCACTGATTTTGTGGTACCTTTCGAGATCCTCTCGATCGTACTGTTGTCCTCGTTAATGGGTGCTATCTACATGGCAAAAGGAGATGGTAACCAGTGATACCGGTAGAACTTTACATAGGGCTTGCCGCTATCATATTCTCCATAGGTCTCTATGGGTTCATGACACAGCGCAGTGGTATCCGTATGCTGATGTGTGTCGAGCTCATGCTCAACTCCGCAAACCTCAATCTTGTTGCGTTCTCAAGCTACAATGCAGATCTTACCGGACAGGTATTCGCTCTGTATTCCATAGCATTGGCAGCATGTGAGGCAGCAGTCGGATTCGCGATACTCATGGCCATCTTCAGAACGAAGGACACGATCAATCTTGACGCATTTAACGTATTGAGGTGGTAAAAATGACAGTTGGAGATTTAGCATTCTTAATACCACTGTTACCTGCGCTTGCCTTTGTGCTGACCTTCTTCTTCGGGAAGAAACTGCCAACAGGCGGTGCAATAATACCAATAGCAGCGATCGCGACATCATGTGTGATCTCCCTGCTTATAACACTGAACCTGCTTCAGAACCCTGAAGAGGTTATAATTCAGTCTTACAGCTGGTTCTCTATCCTGAACCTCGGTATCCTTATCGATCCGCTTGCAGCTGTAATGCTTTCAATGGTGACGTTTGTCAGTCTGCTTATCCACATTTATTCGACAGGCTACATGTCACATGACAAAGCACCTTCCAGGTACTTTGCAGAGACTGCACTCTTCACAGCTTCAATGCTGGGTCTGATCCTTTCAGACAACATCCTGCAGCTCTTCATCTGCTGGGAACTTGTAGGTGTATGTTCATACCTGCTCATCGGTTTCTGGTACCAGAAGCCTTCCGCTGCATCCGCGGCAAAGAAGGCCTTCCTGACAACCAGGGTCGGTGATGTGATGTTCCTTGCAGGTATCATCGTGCTGTTCTCCGATCTTTTCAAGATCTTCAACGGCACTATTCCTGATGGTGTCTACATACTCAGGTTCGATGAGATATTCGCTCACATTCCGGAAATTGCAGCGATCAATGCAAACATCTTTGGAATGGAAGTGAGCCACATTACAATAATAACACTGCTCTTCTTCGGTGGTGCAGTAGGTAAATCGGGTCAGTTCCCGCTTCACGTGTGGCTTCCCGATGCAATGGAAGGTCCGACAACCGTTTCCGCTCTTATACATGCAGCAACAATGGTTACAGCCGGTGTCTACCTGGTTGCAAGGACATTCCCGATGTTCCTGGCGGCCCCGGACTCCCTGCTGGTAGTTGCATACCTTGGTGCCTTCACAGCAATCTTCGCAGCGACCATGGGTATAGTGATGAACGACCTGAAGCGTGTGCTTGCATACTCCACCATCAGCCAGCTCGGTTACATGATGCTTGGTCTTGGTGTAGGAGCAGTAATAGGTGCAGAAGCAGTCGGTGTTTCACTCTTCCACCTGATCAACCACGCATTCTTCAAGGCTCTTCTCTTCCTGTGTGCCGGTAGTGTTATCCACGCAGTGGGCACTCACGACATGAGGCAGCTCGGAGGTGTGGCAAAGGTCATGCCAATAACGGCAGCAACAATGATAATTGCAGCACTTTCACTTGCAGGATTCGGTATACCCGGCACTATCGCTGGTTTCAGCGGTTTCTTCAGTAAGGATCCTATTATCGAGAGCTCATACCTCTTTGCTGAGAGCACTGGTATGTGGTTACCCTACCTGTTCTCCATCGTTGCAGCGCTGCTGACATCCCTGTACATATTCAGGCTGGTCTTCATGACATTCTTCGGTAAGCCGCGCACGGACTACGGAGGACATGAGTCACCTGCATCAATGACAGTCCCACTTGCAATACTCGCAGTGTTAGCACTGATCTTCGGTGCCTTTACGAGAACAACTTTCTACGAGTTCGTCAGCGAGACCTTTGTGAACAACTTCGTGCATGTGGATATCGCGGCACTTGCGGAGATGGGAGGATATCACCTCGCATCCCATGCAGGACACGAGCCGCTTCTCATACTGTGGATGCCGGTAATTGTTGCAGTAGCAGGTCTTCTGATCGCCTACCTGATATATGGACTGAAGGTCGTTAACATGGATAGCCTTGTATCAAGGAATAATCCTGTCTACAAGCTTCTGTACAAAAGGTACTACCAGAATGCAATCTACACAGACTTCATCTCTGTCAAGGTAATCTATGAAGGATTTGCATTCGCATCCCGTGCAGTTGACCGTGGATTTGACTGGATCGTTAACTGGATAAGTGACGTCACGATCGATGCCGGAGACTCTCTCCGTCAGTTCCAGACAGGAGTTGTACAGACCTACGCGACCTACGTAGTGGCAGGTGTCGGTCTCCTGATCGTACTTATCAAAGTGATCATGGAGGTACTCTAATGTTGCCGATATTATCTTTGATCGTGCTGATACCTCTGATATTCGCAGCACTCACTTTACTTACAAAAACAAAAGAACAGGCAAGAGCGATGGCTCTTGTAGCCACGGTTGTAGTATTGGTACTCACATTGTACATGTACTTCAACTTTGACAGTACGATAGCAGAAAACCAATTCGAAGAACTGTATCAATGGGTACCATCCCTGGGAATACAGTATCACCTTGGTGTGGATGGAATCGGAATGCCATTGATACTTCTCAATGCCATAGTACTTCCATTCCTGATCCTCTTCACATGGAATGACGACAGGAAATCACCTAACAGGTTCTACGCACTCATCCTGGCAACAGAAGGTGCAGCCATTGGTGTCTTTGCAGCACTGGATTTCTTCCTGTTCTATATATTCTGGGAACTTACCCTCGTACCGCTCTTCTTCATGGTGAGCATATGGGGAGGCCCTAACAAACACCATGCAGCTATAAAATTCTTCATCTATACCCACATTGCATCCCTTGTGATGCTGCTCGGTATCTTTGGACTGTACTTCGCAGCCTGGGCAAACACAGGAGCACCAAGCTTTGACATACCCTATCTGCTGTCACAGTTCCAGTTCCTTGAATCCGGTGTGATGAAGGATCTGATCGTCCTTGCACTGATGTTCGGTTTCATCGTCAAGCTGCCAGTATTCCCGTTCCATTCATGGCAGCCCGATGCATATACTGAGGCACCTACCGCAGGCAGTGTGCTCTTCGTGATGCTGAAGATCGGTGGATACGGAATCTTCAAGATCTTGCTTCCACTGATTCCGTTCACAGCATCTCCTAACCTGATGATCACTATACTGGCAGCAGTTGGTGCAGTAAGCATAATATACGGTGCATTCGTCGCCCTTTCACAGAGGGACCTTAAGAGAATGATCGCCTACTCAAGTGTAAGCCACATGGGATATGTCACCCTGGGTGCAGCCGGCCTGGTCTCACTCTCCGTATCAGGTGCGATGTTCCAGCAGTTCTCACACGGACTTATCATGAGTGTTATGTTCATGGCAAGCGGTGTCATTAACGCGACAACAGGAACAAGGATCATCAATGACCTTGGCGGACTTGCACAGAAGATGCCGAAGCTGGCAGTCATCATGGTGCTGACCTTCATGGCATCCCTGGGCCTTCCAGGTCTCAGCGGTTTCATTGCTGAGGTATCTGTCCTTGCAGGATCCTTTGTTAACCTGCCAGGTTATGTGATGATCGCACTGCTTGCAATTGTGATAACCGCAGCATATCACCTCTGGGCTCTCCAGAGGGCAATGTTTGGCGTATTCAATGAAAAACTCGGAACGATCGTCGATATCAATGGTTATCAGACATTGTCCATGGGAATCATTGCAATACTCATACTGTACTTCGGACTTAATCCAAGCCCGGTGCTCAATATGATGTTGACAAATTCAGAACAGATAATCAGCCTCATGGCTGTTATGGGGGTGTAATTCATGGATCTCATGTTATTGGCTCCTGAACTTACACTTGCAGTAACAGGTCTGGCTGTATTGCTTATAGGCCTCTTCCTGCCAGTTGGCTCAAAGAAGATATTAGGCTACATTGCAACTCTCGGTATCCTTGTCGCGCTGGCCCTGACAGTTGCCAGCCTTGGAACCGAAGCGACAATGTTCAATGATACATTGTCCATTGATGCGTTGTCCCAGTTCTTCAAGATAGTTTTCCTTGTAGTATTATTGCTCTTTGCGATCGCATCCATCAAGTACACGGAAGGCAACTCCCACACAGAAGAGTTCTTCTCCCTGGGAATCTTCGCGACCATTGGTATGATGTTCGTGGCATCTGCAAATGACCTTATGGTACTCTTCGTTGCATTCGAACTTGCAAGTCTGGCAACCTATGCTCTTGCGGGATTCGAGAAGAACAACCAGAAGTCACTTGAAGCTGCGATGAAGTACTTCATGATGGGCTCCCTTTCAGCAGCCCTTCTGCTCTTTGGTATAAGTTTCATCTACGGAATGACCGGTACCACCAGCATCCCGGCGATCGCAGCGAACATACAGGGACTCATGACAAACCCCATAGGACTTGTTGCAGTAATCCTCCTGGTAGCAGGATTCGGTTTCAAGATCGCTCTTGTGCCATTCCATATGTGGGCACCTGACACCTATCAGGGTTCACCTTCAGTGGTATCATCCCTGCTTGCAGCAGGTTCCAAGAAAATGGGTATTGTTGCAGCGTTCAAAGTATTCATCGTTGCCCTGATAGCACTTCAGGCCGAATGGCAGATGGTGTTCGCTATTCTTGCTGTGGTGACAATGACCTATGGTAACGTCGTAGCACTTTCCCAGACCAGTGTCAAGAGGATGCTTGCATACTCCTCCCTTGCACAGGCAGGCTACATCTCAATGGCATTTGTCGTACTGACGCCAATGGCACTTGGCGGTGGCATACTCTATGCACTCTCCCACGGTTTCATGAAGGCAGGAGCTTTCATTGCAACCGCAGCAGTTGCATATATGGTGCTTTCCGAGAACAAGGATGCAGAAGACCCTGATCATCTGGACAACTTCAAAGGTCTTGGAAGGAGGATGCCAATCACAGCACTCTCCATGACTATCTTTGTATTCGCACTGGCCGGTATACCACTCACAGCAGGTTACTTTAGCAAGTTCGTATTGTTCTCATCAACCATCGAGTCAGGTCTTATCTGGCTCGCTGTAATTGCGATACTTAACAGTGCATTGTCATTGTACTACTATGCCAAGATCGTGAAATACATGTACTTCCTGCCAACAGATGCTGATAAGGTAAAGGAACCACTCCCATACACCATTGCGCTTATTATAGCTGTCATCGGTGTTCTTATAATTGGTTTCTGGCCCCAGCCATTCGTTTACTGGGCAATGCAGGCAGCAAATGTACTGATTCCTGGAGGTATGTAAAATGACAGATTGTGACCTGTGCGGAGTTGGAATTCCCACTGTAATTCCTGTCAGGGTATTCAAACCAAAGTATGCTCATTCCTATCCACACGGCATGTGGCAGGGACTTTGTGAAAGCTGCTTGGAAGCTGCAAAGAAAGCAAGCGAAGAACAAGCAAGTTCTTCATCATGCGGCGTTGCCGGCAAATGTGAGCTTTGTGGTGGGATCGAGCGTCTCTATCCCGTAACAATAAGCATGCCTTCCTTTACCAAAGGTGTGAACGAGGATACGGTCCGTCTCTGCAGAAGATGCCTTGATTCAGTGGACAAGGCTTCCGAGCAATGGGAAAAAGAGAAATCTGAAAGCGAGCACGAACATCATTAAAATCGATTGGTGTCTACCAATCTTTTTTCTTTTTTTGGACCCTGATCAAAGGCCCGGTCTGCTTTCTGAAGACTCTTTCAATTTTCAAGAACTACTGTTTTTTCCAGCTTTCCATGTCCCTGCCTATTTTTCCATAATCCTCTTTGAGTCTCTCACTTTCAACGAAGGCTTGACTGATATCTGACGAACTTTTGTATTCTTTATCAGGAATGTCCTGAAGATCAGAGATTATATTCTCGGAAGCATGGTGTTTCCTGGCATAGTTCAGAATGTCTTTTTTCATTTTAGGATAATCCATACCTTCAAGAGCTTCCTGCACAGCAGTTGCATTGCTTCTCATATTTCACTCCCCCTTTCAAGGATTTATTCATAGATACTATATTGAGCAGTAGTATAAGTAAATAATAGAATTATATCTACATATAAAAGGAATATATCTCCTGGTTATGTGTGTTATCAGGCAAGGTTTGAAAAGAAGTCTCAAAGGTGTAATCTATAGGTACGGATTGGCTTTGCTTTTTTTTGGAGACTCCGGATTTCATGGCGTTGTGACGTTTTCAGTCATACTACAATTTAATGTGCTTCTAGATAAATCCTATTATCTCATTATTCCAGTGTGTTATCTAAATTATTTAAAATCCGTAATACTTAAATAAGCTAAAACCTCATATTTAGAAGGGGAGAGCAAATATATTGCCTCATATTGAATATTGAAAAGGAGTGATGACTGTGGCAATGCCTGAAATATTTTCAGCTAGTTCTTTAGAGGGAGACAAGGTCGTAAATTCAAAAGGTGAAGATCTTGGTAAGATAAAGGATGTCGTACTCGATGTAACTAACGACTCAATTGCTTATGTAGTGATATCCTTTGGCGGTTTTATAGGTGTCGCGAACAAGCTTTTCGGTGTTCCTATCGAAGCTTTGAAGAAAAAGCCGGGTGAAGATGTTTTTGTCCTTAATGTGGACAAAGAGAGATTAAAAGATGCCCCGGGTTTTGACAAGGACAAGTGGCCGGGGATTGGCGAAGCACAGATGGAATATGCTGCGTGTATCTATGGCTACTATGGATATGAGTGTCCTTATCAGGGAAGTGAGATACTTGGAGAAAGCAAAAGGACCTGGGACCGCTCACTTGAAACCCCCAGCGGTAAAACTCTTGAAGGACTTGGAGGTATCAAGGACGAAGGTAAAACCCTTGAAGGTCTTGGAGGCGTCAAGACTGAAGGCAAAACTCTTAAGGGTCTCGGAGGCATCAAGCCCGAAGGCAAAAGCCTTGAAGGTCTCGGAGGCATCAAACCCGAAGGCGAAACTCTTGAAGGACTGGGGGGCATTCATGAAGAAGGAAGAACACTCAAGTCACCTAAAAAGAGATCAGAAGAGTAAACATTCATGTCTGTCGTCTGATGACAATTATTTTTTAAGTCGATCGGGTCTTTCCGACCGACCCAATATTTAAAAACCCATTAATGACATTCGGTCACATGAGTAAAGATTTTTTATTATGCCTTACTTCCCGGAGAACTCTCTGCTGAGATCCGATGCGGTTTCGTATTTCCTGTCAGGGATCATCTGCAACTCCGATATAATATCCTGTGAAGCACCATGCTGTCTGGCATAGTCAATGACTTCCTGTTTCTGCTTCGGATAATCAATTCCCTTTAATGCCTGCTGAACAATAGCTGCGCTTGTTTTCAACTGGTCTCACCTCCCCTATGTCTGAAAGATTCATTCCCCAATCGTATTATATTATTTAATGGCATAAATAAATACTTCAATAAAAGCTTTATGTAAAAATACTTCTTCCTATATTGATAAATTCAATGGATATTCCACTTTTTCTGCATTGATCAGTAAAATACATAGTAAATAATTCCGGTGAGGATCAAGCTGGTGATTCCCATGAGTGCTCCTCCTACGGTATATGTTTTCAACACTTCAGGAGTTTCCATCTCTGCAAAATCAGCCAGTATCCAGAAATAAGGATCGTTGAAGTGTGATATGAGGAAGGTTCCCGAGGCCATGGAAAAAAGTACGATCTCCGGAGGTAATCCAAGTTGTGGCATTATGGGTATGACCAGTGCAGATGCAATGAACAGTGTCACCATTCTTGAACCCTGCACAGTTTGTACGGCTGCCGCAAGAAGGAATGGGATCAACAGAGGAGGGATGCTTGACTCAAGTAACATACCTCCCAGTGCCTGGCCGACACCTGCCATTGCAAGGGTGGCTCCCAGGGCTCCTCCTCCACAAATATCCAGCAGTACCAGTCCGCTCCTGCGTATCCCTTTATCAACCCACGCCCTGATATCAGAGGACGGAAAGTACCGTGATGAGAGAGTCATTGCAAGTACGGCACCTGCAAGAAGGGCTATGCTTTCATGACCGACAAGTTCGATCACAGGAATATTAGTAAGAAGGCGTATCATTATGAGGACTATCGGAACAATGATAGGTACATAACTTGCAGTCCTGTATGTAAATATCCTTGTCTCAATTCCTGATTCTATCATGTTCTCAGAAGAATCGGCATTAATACTGAAACCATAATACCTGCAGGCATACAGATATCCTACCAAAAATACCACAATGGCAATGGCAGCTCCCATAAACAGAACGTTCGATACCTTAATATTCATTTCATTTACAAAAGCATAGATGCCAGGTGAAGGGTACAGGAGACCGAAAGATGCCATTGTTGCCAGTGCAAGGGCAACTTCAGTAAGGCCTTTTGGGAAGCCGTGCTTGTCACTGAGGTCTTTAGCCACTGGAAGGAATATTATGAATGCCAGTATAAGGCACATCATCGGGACAGCAAAAACGAATCCAAGAATAGCTATTGCCAAAACGGGTTTCCTGAACAATCTAGTAACATCGTCAGCGATCAATGCAGTGGCACCGCTCTTGTGGAGTATCACACCTATGATACTTCCGGAAGTAACTATGATCGCATACTGCGAGAATATACTGCTCATACCTGCGGTTATCGTATCAAGAGTAGCGTCGATTTCACCCGCAAGGAACCCCACCAGAACTGACCCTGCTATCAAACTGATAAATGGATGAACCCTCAGCCGTGCCGTAAGCACAAGTACGAACCCCAGTGCTATAAGGAAAATGAGTAGAGGACTCATTAGCAATAAATTGGTGTTTGCTCTTATAAACTTAACTGAGCCTGATAAAATAGAAAGGTTTCTATATCTTCAACTTTTCAATATCAGAAGATGTGATAACAATATGTGGGCATACACATGTTCACTAAAAACTATTCCGGTTGTCGGCTATCTGCAAAATGTCAGATTTTATACGGAAACTCTTATAAATAGAACATTGTCAGGAAATTAGCCGGGGTACCTAGACTTACCCTAAGCTATTTTCCTGCCTATGGATGAATGTCTTCAGTCTTCAACATACAGGAGATACAGACAACTGTTCTCTCGCATTTCCATGAAACCTTGGGTCTCGGAAATGCCTGCCTTCTCCAGAAGGACCTTCTTCCATGATTCAGGTGGAAGTGCGATCTCGCCTGTATATGCTTTTGCACCTATCTGCGCGTACTGGAGAGGTTTACCTCCGACAGTTATCCTTTTTGCAACCTCTTTCCTGTAGGTCTGGTGCATCATGCATGCACTGTGGGCGGCTGAAGGCTGTATAGTGTGGTTGAAATGGTCTGTGGCTTCAATGTGAACCGGATTGAAATTGCCTATGCGTTTAATGTATTCCCTGATAGCCTTCGAGAAGGGACATATGTTAGTTACGAATCCACACTTACTGATCTGCTCGATACTCTCAAAGGATGAGAATACGGATTCACCGCTGACAACTGCACTTGCAAAGTCGTCCCATGTCTCATATTCTTCCTCAGGCACGGACTTGGCAAGGGATTGGGCCTGTCCAACCATGTAATTGGTAAAGCCTTCTACTCCCTGTTTGTCTGAAATATCCTCAAAGAACAGGTATACAGAAACGTCAACAAAAGGATTTGATTCAATGTTCTCAGCCATATTATCACCATTACTCGATTATTTCCTCGCCTGCGCTCTTGCCCTTCACGATCAAGGCAAAGACGCATGATGCACTTCGGAGTATGCTTTTGATGTGGCGTTCGTCCACGTTTATCCTTGCAAGGTTTTCCTGCACCATTTTTACATCCCCTGTCATTCCCTTGTTTGCAAGCTGGAGGCATTCAAGTGCCTGTTTTGCTACTGTGATATTGTTAGCTGCAACTTCCCTGAACTTCTGATGTGTGATACAGTAATTTGAAACTGCAGAATCCCTGATGCGGTTGTTGTAACTGTCGGCAACATCCGTATCAGAATCCGGGATCGGACCTATTCTGGAGATGTACCTTCTCATAGTCGGAGCCATTGGGCAGGTTTTAAGCGCATAGACATATCCGATCACATCTCCGTCCTTGTCTATAATTGCAAGGTCTGTCAATACGTTAACCTCACCTTCCACGGTGAGTGAGGTCCTTCCTTCTTTCATTGCCACGTTAAAGGCGGGCCAGCCGACATAAGCTTCCTTTCCCATCCTTTCCGCATAGCTTTCACCCACACGGAGCCAGTATTCTACAACACCCTCCGTTCCTGCTTTGCTGACCATGTCGTCAACAAGTGAATATATCGCGATGTCCATCATTGTTATGGGTCTCCTTTATTCATCTCGCACTTTTGCGGCTATAATACTTTATTTATATATTAATTGCACTGATAGTTTTTATTCTTTACCATTGAATTCAATTGTTTATATTAAAATAATCTTATTTTTTAGACCATTGAAGTTCAGGATTATCAGGATACAATTCCGATGTTGTCAGGTTGTCCTCTAGGATCAGGCTTTCAGCTTCCTCTGTCGAACCTACTTCCATCTCGAAGGTATCCTCACCGGCAACATTGTACCTTAGGACGAGTTGTCCGTTCTGCAATTGTAATAAACGGACATAATCATCCTCATAGGAATTGATCCCTGTCTCATATCCCTGCTGGCTCTTTGCAGTCCACCTGCATATTTCCATAGTCACATCTTCGACTTCATAATCTACAGAGGCAGCTTCGATCACGGTCTCGATATCGTTGTCATTCGGACTATCAAAAGCAAGTTCTTCCTGGATGCTCTTCAGGCTATATTGCCTGTCCTTCTCAGCAAGTGATTTAGTTCCTATCGCTTTTACTTCATACTCGTCATCCAGTTTAGCCAGGGAATGCAACATCTCCACAAATGATGAACTTTGTGCAATGTCCCGGGACCTTTGCTTCTCCAGATGTTGTATCCATATGTTTTTCATGTTAAGTCAACCGTTCTGTGTATAAGAATAATTTTTTCAGGCCAATAGTTTCCTTATCGAATCACGGAGCTTCTCAGTGGAAGCTGGCTCCAGAAGCAGGAACATATCTCCATAGACGGTGTTGAGTCCCGTGCTATCTCCTGCATTGTGTACCATGAACATGGTTTCAATGTTCAGTATTCCACCTGGTTTTGCCTCAATGCGTGAGAGTGCGGTTTCAAATACTTTCTGTACAGGTCCGATGGTGACCAGTGGTGGAGACTGATATATTCCAAGATCAAGGAAGGAAGACATGGCATTAACGTAAGATCCGGTAAAGATATTACCAAGTTCCGAGAGTGCGGATTCGTTCATTGAAGGGTCCCCTGTAATGCCATTGTTCTCAAGCATCAAATTGCTCAAAAGGACCGAGTTGTTGAACTCGAACAGGAGCACAGCCGCACCTCTAAGCTCGCCTCCGATATTCACTATGATGCCTGTCATAGTGATGGATTCAGGGATCGAGCTGGAAATACTTTGTAGATTGAACATCCTGGCATCCGAGAGATTCAAACGGACAGCTCTTTCTACCAGTTGGGAAAGAGCGGTAGTTGCATTTCCCATCCCGATGCTTCCAATCTCTTTCAGAGCATCGAGCTCCAAACTATTAAGATCATCCATTTTAGTACCTTATTCGCTTTTTTGTTAGCGTTTTTCAGTATCTTCGATTTCTTCCATGTAGAATTTCTCTCCTACAAAGAAGCGGATATATTCCTCTTTACCTCCCTTTACAATACGTATCCGGGTCTTTACCAGCTCGGCAAGATTGAGGAAAAGGCCTTCAAACCTCGAGATCGTTTTTTCTTCATGGGCTGTTATATTGATCAGACCGATCAGTATCAGTTCGCTGGAGTTGAATTTCTCCGCCATTCTGGACACAAATTCATATGCTTTTGTTTCGCCTTCGGTCACGATAAGCTGGGTGACTGGTTCGAATACAACAGCACAGTCCTTTGGCAACTTGGCGGTAAGGTCAAAGAACTTATCAAGTTCTGTAACAGGTAGTTTTATGATGCCATTCTCTTCACTGACTGTCTTTGCAGTACTGGAGATCTCAACAAATTTCATGGCTCCTATGTCAATGAGGTCACCCAGCTTTTCCCTGTAGAGGGACGTGCGTGGCTGGGTGGATACAAGAACGGTATTCACCATCTCTCCGTAGAGCCTCAGGCATATTTCGATAACAGCATCCTCATATCTTGCATGAGGAGTGTATTCCAGGAGTGTTGACCTCTTGAACATGTTGGACGTCTGCTCGAATTCAGGAAGAGTACCTGCATCACTATTCAATGGGCACTTAACGATCTCACAGTCATAGGTGTTACAATCGTTGTTGCTGTCACAATCAATACAGGATGTCATTCCTTTTTTGACAACACATTCATAGATCGGACAACTCTCCTCACTATCCCTGTTCCTGGAGATACATCCCTGGCATTCCTCATTTGTGTATTTCTCACACACGGAACAGTTCTTTCCGCAGGCTGACTTTAGGACCTGTCCCTTCTGGAAGATCATGCCCTCAAGGAGGAAATCTCCAAGTTTTTCACGGGGAATTGTCCTGAATGCATTGAACATAATAAATCCGGCAGCAGCAAAGATCGTAGTATAGACAGCACCCCAGAATCCAAGGAATACAAGAATTGTCTCTGTGACCAGGGGGTCAGAGTTACTGACAGCCACAGACGAGAAGATGGATGTGGTGATAAGGAATACGGCAGTAAGTGCGAGGAGCAGCCATGCAATGGATCCGTTCTGGGCCTCGAGATGGACCCTTACCCAGAAGTATATGGCTGCAATTCCGGTTGAGAGTGAAACCGAAATGAAGAGTATGTATATGTATATTAGTGTAGTATCCGAAGTTAACATCTTGCTGCCACCTTATCTTTTTTGGAGTTTTGTCCTATTGATATATAAATATCTTAGTTAATATATTTTCTCACCTTTAAGTGCACTTTTCACAGTAAGTTTACCATCTTCCGTATCAAGTACAATTGTACGGCCGTAGTTCTCACCAGTGTCTTCGGCGATGATCGGTATCCTTAATTGCCTAAGTACATCCTTAGTTGCAACGACATTGCGCTCACCTATGTTCAGTTGTGCATTTGAGCTGAAGGAGAACATCCTCGCTCCACCCGCGATCTTAGCCTTGATTGCATGCTGGCGGAAGGTGCCAATAAAAGTGCTATCAAGGCTAAGATC
>JAWSUM010000025.1:0-31476 GCA_033549165.1 Methanolobus sp. | reverse complement strand
GATTCGCTAATGGTGTTTCCATAAATCGAAAAATGAACAGGGGATTTACACTATGTATTGGGTAAAATTCTGGGAAGATGAAAAGAAAAGGATATTAAGAGAAGTTCCTGTACATGCAGATACGGAAAAAGAAGCTAAGAACATATTTCATCATGACTTTCCAAATATAAGCCACTTTCAGGTAAAACAGTTTTAAAAATTAACTTATATTTTATCTTGCAAAACCTTAAAACTGAAAAATTGATTTTTTTATTAATACTTCACATTTTAGTTGGAAACAAAAGTTCATTTTCAGACATCGCCACATATATGAATTAATTACCTGACTTAGTTTGTTTCTAGAATAAAAACAGTCTGCCAACAAACAAAAAAAGAGTAAACTTATTGGCAGCCACGGCGATCATTTTTTATTTCGGCGATAGACAACGACCGATGTAACTGATACAACAAGCAAGATCAGCATAAAAACAAACAACAATCTTTTGTTATCGTTGTTGCTCTTACCGGAACTTTCAGATGAGAGGCGTTCGGTGTTCTCCGGCAGCATCTTCGAATTACTGTCTTCTGCCGGCGATAGCTCCATAGTTACTCTTTCCTCGATTATGTCAGCACAGATAGCAAAAGGCGAGAAGCCTGTTGTCCTTGCCTCGAAATACATCTTTCCGTCAGCCTCAATGGTCTTTGAAGTTGGCAGTCCTTCCCATCTGCCGTTGGAGTAGTGTTCCAGACGAACTGTTCTTTCATCAATGTCGTTTGATTCTATCCAGTCTCTGGGAACACTAAAAGCTATAAATGCTTCTTCCATGAAGCCTGAAGATGATAGCTGCTCGTCACCCAGAGTGATATCCAGGTTCTGGTAGACGATACCGGAAGGCTTCTCAGATAGGCCTTCATGTGATCCTTCAAGTCTGCTTACATCCGCCACCACATATCCCAGGTTGTTCTGTGCCTTAAAACGTATCTGGGTAACCGGATTATCTTCGCCGGTGAACTCATATTTCACTTCAGCACTTCTGCCGACAAACTGCATGTCCGAGACTACTGAAATGATGTTATTTCCGTAAAAAACGGCATTGCTTCTGCGAATGTTTACCCTGCCGTTCTCATTCTGGCTGCCAGTCCCGGCATTGGCATTATTGTCAGCACCTGAAGATACTTCAGCATTGGCCGTAAGAGGAAGACTGTCGATATTGCAGCCGGCGTCAGCTACAATATAAGGCTCGCAGAAACCATCCCCGGTAGAAGGATTGACCTGGCTCCAGCCACTGCCATCAGGTTTTGCCCAGTAATTACCGCCCAGATAGCTTCCTCCGATTATATTAGTTCCTGGAGCCAGCGGGATGTTCCACTGATTGGGCAGATTGCCTGAGATCAGGACATTATGGCTGTTGTTAAAATAATTGTTATAGATCAGATTATCAACACTACCCGTAAGTGAAATACCATGATTATAACTGTTCTTTAAAGTACAATTGAAAATTGTATTGTTTTCGGAATCTGCCAGATAGATATCATACAGGTTTTTAGAAGACGTGCTGTTTTTGATAGTACTGGTGGTAGTATTGTACAGATATATACCATAGAAGTTCTTTTTGACTTCGATACCTTCTATCGTAATATTCGAGCAATCAATAAGGTGAACCAGCCCGGCATTCGAACTTCTGTCAATAGTAATATCTGAACTTCCTACAAGATAATAAACAGACTTATTATCCACAGTGTTACTGGTATCCACAGTATTCTTCTGAGAAATGAACACACAGTTAACGTTATTACCATAAATTGAATTGTTAGCGAGGTAATTATTCTCTGCATCAGACAGGTACAGGCCACCTGCCCTGTTATCATATATTGTACAATTCAGGATACTGTTGTTTTCCGAAGTCACAACGAAAAGTCCTGTTGTAGAAGCATCGGCGATCCTGCAGTCGTTTAGAGTACACATGTTCGAATTTAAGAGGAATGTCCCAAAATATCCACCTGAAACAGTGACATTCTGCAATGTGATATTATCTGCCATCATAAAGACCACAAAGTTCATCTCGTCATTATAATCAGGATTTGCAGATACGATCATTACATCTGCAGGATTGCCTGTAGATGACCTGAGAGTAATATTGTCTTTTCTGAACCTTACTATCTCAGAATAAGTTCCCGGTTCGACGATTATTGTATCACCTTCGGATGCGGCCACAATTGCATCCTGAATAGATATGAAGTCCGCAGTTCCACTGCTATTGACAGTGATCGGGGTATTCAGCACCTGGATAAAGGAAGTTCTGGTTGTCACGTTACTGCCGAACTCATTTGATATGTTGAGGGAAACATTGTATATTCCCGGATTTGCATAGGAATGTGAAGGATTCTGAGTTACTGCTGTGGAATTATCCCCGAAGTCCCATTGCCATGATTCCGGTGAGAAGAGACTTGCATCGTAGAAACTAACAGGCTCGTTCACGTGGACAGACCGCCTTTCAGCAACAAATCCTGCTTCAGGTTCTTTATTCTCTTTAGTGAAAGCTTTGATGCATGCATTCATCCCGGATGCCGAGATGTCTGTCCATGTCGACCCTTCAGAACTCATGTAGCTTTGTCCACTTTCGGAATGGGCGTTGCTACTGTGTCCTGATATAACTTTCTCGATAGCCAACGGATAGTTGTATCCGGGAGTCGTTAAAGTGACGACAACCGAGAACCTCTGACCTGCCAGGAGTGAAACATTATTATCGAGGTTCACTGTGTGGTAACCTCCGAAAAGCATGCTTCCGTTCTTTGCGGATACCGGGCTTGAAACATTGATCGGTCCGTCTTCAGGGTCAAGATAGATAGAAATATTATAGACTGAGTTTGAGTCAGTTGTATAAAAGCCTACAGCCTCTAGTGTTTCGTTTGAAGTTGCCGTGAAGATGTTGGCCCCCATCGCTGTGCTGCTGTTATTTCCTAAACTTGAGCACCATCCCATAGGATCATACTGATAGATCTGGTCATAGTTGCTAACATTTTCTGCAGTAAATAAAAAATTTGTAGTATATGCCCCCTGGCCAACACTACCCAGGGTCCCGACTGCAGTATCATAATAAGAGATGTAGAAGTAGCCCTCTTCTCCCCAGTTATCGCCCCATGAATTCTTAATAATCAGTGCCCCGTTTCCCGGTGCAGCAGGGGTGAACCTATTCCTGTCAAAATCGTCATCCCAGCCGACCAGAGTTATAGCATGTGATAACGGTAAGTTCTCTTCATAGCAATAGTAAGTGTTGTTCTCCTGATTGAAAAAACGAGACATATCATCATGCATGGCTATTGTGACAGCACCATAATTCATTATTGCCCATTTGTAGAGATCACCCGATTGACTGAAGGGCGGAAGTATTAAGGTTTCCTGAACATGTTTTGCCACAATCGTATCAGAAGGGGAGATGGATGAATAATCATCATAAGGGTCATCGGATTCGGTTACAGGCCCGTCCCACCTTGCAAGGTAGGCAAGTACCATCAGACTGTCACCTCCATCATCATGGGATAGGCGGTCAAAACCGTTCGGATAGGATTGTAACAGCGTATTCTTCATATGGCTCTCGGAAAGATCCCGGTTTTCAGACTTATTATGTATAAGGTATGATTCAAGTGAGCCAAGTGAGCCAAAAGCCCAGCAACTTCCTGCAAATGCCTGGTCCCGTATTGCTGTGACTCCACCCTCCTCACGCAGGTCATATCTCGATGGATAGACTTCATCTGAAAGTATGCTGGCTGACATTGAGGACGGCATATCATCATACATTTTATGGGCCAGCAGTTCTTCCATGTTGACAGGGGAAAGGTATGAAAGGTCCACAGGTGACGGGCGAAGCCCAGAAGGATGCAGCGCGTTTTCTGTTAACTCCGGATTCTGAATTATGTTCAAGAAATTTGAAGGTAACAGGTCTTCATTATCTGCAAATGGAATGATTGCATCGTAGGAGATCGTATTCAATTGTTCATTATCATCGATGGTCTGTTCACTCTTACTCTGCTCCAGTATCGCCTGATATTCAATGAAAGCAGGATTAATAGGTACTATTGAATATTTGGACTCTGTCACGTTATTACTGAAGTGGTCATTAATGACCGAGCTTTCATTTTCACCGCCTGCAGCATTTATTGCTGCCGTGCAGGAAGAAGTGACCATAATTAGCATAAAGATCGACATTAACGCAAGCAAATAAAACTTCAGTATCGTTTTCACATTTATCCCTCTTACCAATAGTACAAATATTAGTATAATAATAGTTTATATAATATTTTGTTGAGGGACTGGACAAATGTGGTCTGCATCCTGCAAAACAAAAAATCTAAATTTTTCAATTAAAAAGTTATTAAAACGAGTACTACCA
Source organism: Methanolobus sp. (assembly GCA_033549165.1). Lineage (GTDB taxonomy): Archaea > Halobacteriota > Methanosarcinia > Methanosarcinales > Methanosarcinaceae > Methanolobus. The sequence continues at coordinate 27,106 of JAWSUM010000025.1, read as the reverse complement.
AAATAAAACATTAAATGATATCTAAACATGCACAATATAGCCTATAAGTAATTAGAGTGAAAAACAAGACATTTTTTGAAAACCAGGACAAAATGAGGATTTCAGTAAAAACAGAGAAAAATGTTCTCTTTATCCGGCTTATCAAACAACCCCCAAGCAGCGCGTGAACATTAGTGAGTGCTGAAGAGGAGAAAAATTAATGGATGGTAAACCCGCTTTAGACAAGGATATGAAAGCAGTTCCGAAAATTATAGTGCTATATGTGATTCTATCCACTATCTGGATCCTGTTCTCCGACATTCTTTTAGGATGGATGGTTTCGGACATGGTCATGTACGCCTGCCTCCAGACCTACAAAGGACTGGCTTTCATACTGGCCACCTCCGCGCTCTTCCTACTCTACATCAAACCCAGGATAGAGACACTCAATCAGTCGCAAAGAACTCTTTCGATTGCTGAAAAAGAGCTTAAAAGAAGACTTGACTATGAACTGGCAACAGTGAAATGCATGCGCCTCCTGCTGGAGCCTGCGGGCATGGATAAAATATTACCCAGGATCCTGGAAACGGTCCACAGTGCCGTAGGTAATAGCAGGACATACGTGTTCCGAAATGAAGATGACCCTGAACTGGGCCTGTGCATGTCGCAGATCTATGAGGTCGTGGCTGATGGGATCACTCAGGAAATAGACAATCCTCTTCTGAAACATCTGCCTTATAGCGAAGGAGCACCAAACCTTCTTGGTCCCCTTCAATCAAGACAGCCTTATGCGCATGTGGTAGCGGAACTCGATGACCCTGAAAGGACTATTCTGGCAGAGCAGGGTATCCTTTCAGTTCTTATTCTCCCAGTATTCTGTGGCCAGGAGCTCTGGGGCTTTGTTGGATTTGACGATTGTGAGAACGTCCGTAAGTGGCATGAGGACGACATCAATCTTCTCTGGATAGTGGCTGATGGTATTGGTGGGGCTATCCTTCGTAAAAAGGCTGAAAAGGAGCTTAAGGAAAGTGAAGAGCGGTTCAAAGCACTCCATAATGCATCCTTCGGAGGTATCACTATCCATGATAAGGGAATAATTATGGACTGTAATCAGGGACTGTCAGAAATATTCGGTTATATCATCGAAGAACTTGCCGGGATGGACGTAATGCTGCTGATAGCTGAAGATTCCCGTGATACAATTAGGAATAACGTACTCTCGGGTTTTGAAGAATCTTATGAGGTCATGGGACTCCGCAAGGATGGCACGGAATTTCCTGTCAGACTTGAAGCAAAGAGCATCCCTTACAAAGGAAAAATGGTAAGGGTTGTAGAATTCAGGGACATCACCGAACAGAAAAAAGCAGAAGAAGCACTACAACAGACGACTGACAGACTAATGCTGGCAGCCCGGGCAGCTAATGTGGGCATCTGGGATTATGACATTGTCAATAATGTCCTTGTCTGGGATGAACAGATGTTCCGCCTTTATGGAATTACGCAAGATCAGTTCAGTGGTGCTTATGAGGCCTGGAGAACAGGGCTGCACCCTGATGAAGTAGAACGAGGTGACTCTGAAATACAAATGGCACTTCAAGGAGAAAAAGAATTTGACACAGAGTTCCGCGTACTTTGGCCAAACGGTAATATCCGCAACATTCGCGCCCTTGCTATCGTCCAGCGTGATGAGTCAGGTCAACCCGTGCGCATGATCGGTACCAACTGGGACATCACTGCCCAAAAACATGCAGAGGAAGAATTACGAGAGAGTGAAAGGAAGTATCATTCATTGTTCAACCAATCTGCAGAGGGAATTTTTCTACATGATTTTGAGGGGAACATCATAGATGTCAATAATGAAGCAGTTGTGCAGTCCGGATATTCCAAAGATGAACTATTAAACCTGACAGTTTTCAGCTTTCTGCCTAGTGAATTTGACCGTAATGACATACTGCACCAATGGTCCCAATGGTCCCCAGGAACAACTGTGACTCTGGAAGCACGACACCTGCATAAGGATGGCAGCGTATATCCGGTCGAAATGACTACAAGTTGTGTCCAATTCGGGTCCAGGAAATTGATCCTGGCCATGGTCCGTGACATTACGGAAAGGAAAAAAGCTGAACATTCCCTGATCGAAGCCAAGATGATGGCAGAGGAGAACAGTCGAATCAAATCAGAGTTCCTGGCAAACATGAGTCACGAATTGCGCACCCCCCTTACAGCTATACTGGGTTTTTCAGATATGCTTGGTTCTGAGATGTTCGGCCAGCTGAATGAAAAACAACTTAGGTTTGCCGACCATATCCACAAAAGCGGTGAACATCTTCTGGAACTGATCAATGATGTTCTAGACTTATCTAAAATAGAAGCCGGAAAAATGGAGTTGGAATGTGAGAATTTCTCAGTTTCGAAAGTATTTGCTGAGATACAGACATTAATGGCACCACTGGCTGCAAGGAAAAAAATCGATCTTAGAATAGAGAACAATATACAGACTACTGAAATATTTGCTGATAGGCTGAAGTTCAAACAGATAATGTACAATCTCCTCAGCAATGCCATCAAATTTACACCTGATCAGGGCAAAGTTTTAGTTGTTGCAAAAAATAATGATAATGAGATCCACGTCTCAGTCTCAGACTCCGGAATAGGAATCCCTGAGAATAGAATGGAAGATATATTCAATCCTTTCACACAGGTCGATGCGTCAAACAAAAGAAGATATGGTGGAACCGGTCTTGGACTCACGCTTGTGAAACAGTTTGTGGAAATGCAAAACGGAAGAGTCTGGGTGGAAAGCAGGGAAGGAGAGGGAAGCACTTTTACATTCACTGTCATGAACCAAAATTGTGATAAGGAAATAACAGAAATCAGTGAGGTACAATGAAAAGCATACTGGTTGTTGAAGACAGTCCGGTGAATATGGAACTAGCTGTATGCCTTCTGGAATATAACGGATATGATGTTGCAAAAGCAATGGATGGTGAACAGGCACTCCAACTGGTCAAAGAAAGGGATTTTGACCTCATTCTGCTGGATATCCAACTGCCTGGAATGGACGGACTGGAACTTCTCAGAATAATCAAGGATATGGAAAGGAAAAGAGATATTCCTGTAATCGCCCTGACAGCAAATGCAATGGCAGGAGATGAGGAAAAATACCTGGCTGCAGGATGTGCTGCATATATTGCAAAGCCATTTGATACACACGAATTCAGCAAAATTGTTGCACGCTTTGTGAGTGGCAATTGAGTCTATAGTAAAATATAAGTGGTACTTCAGGCAATAACATCCTGAGTTCTAGCTTCTTTTGCGGATGATACACATATAAGATTATTTTAAGTTGTGCATCAAAAACATTCTCCTGTGGAAAATATTATATTGTTGTTTCTCATAAGAGAGTACATGAACAAAGTAAATTTCACAGTTAAGCAAAAGAATTTATTATATCTCATCCTGAGCTATATTTTGCTGATGCTCATCTTCTATGTGTTCAATATTCTGAACCGGTCCTTATTTTCTTAATAGGTTATTTTTACTTTCGAATCCTCCTATATTTCATTCTTTGTCAAAAAGATATTCATCTGTCTTCATTTGGACTCAATGACAATTGTATGGTACTCAGGCTGTTAACGGACGATAGTTCGTAGGATTACAAACAGCTTATTTGCTACAATCCGGTTGCACTGGAATGGGGAAAAGAACTTTTTGAGTATTATTTGAAGGACTCTACACTGATCACTGGAATTTAATGTATACGATAAATAGCAATTACATTTCGTTATATAATACTAGGCGTTATATAAGACTAGGCACGTGCATGTCTCAGCAAATACTAGTTAGGTGGTTGGTATGCAAGAACCCGCCAAGGACGCTTTGCAGCGTATTACACGTGCCTTGAAAAGAGATTGGTGAAATAGTATTTATGTTTTTTTAAATTGTTCTGAAGTGTGGATGAGGAGTACAGAGATACTACATTGATGAGTTGATAATCAAAAGCCAGGCGATCTACGCTTCCAATACCACAATGTAATCCAATGAACTAACCGTTGATATCACAGATGATATTTTTAAATAACAGAACATCTAAAGAAGTTATGGCTGTAGTGAAAATATACTGCATCTGTGAGAGAGCGAAATTGTGGAATATTGCGTGGTTATTACCTGAATATTCAGATATAATGGATTCACCGACAAATCTGCCACATGTCTGACATATTGGTCCTGAGTGGAAGACTTCACATTACAGATCAAATAAAAGGCAACAGGATCAGGGGTAACTGATATCTATCGTCCTTCGTAGGCTTTCTGTAATTCGGCGATATCAAATTTCTTCATCTTCAGGAACGCCCCGGTTACCCGCGCCAGCTTCTCCGCATCCTTGGTCTGCATCATCTCGTCCATGACAGTTGGAACGATCTGCCATGAGACGCCGAACCGGTCCTTGAGCCAGCCACACTGTTCAGCCTCGGGAACAGCCGACATTTTCTCCCAGTAGTAATCGATCTCTTCCTGGTTCTCGCAGTACACTATGAACGAGATAGCTTCATTGAAAGCGAAATCATGTACACGGGCGCTGTCCATGGCCGCAAATTCCTGGCCTTCAAGCATGAAACCAGCATGCTTTACAGTTCCTTCCTTATCGGGCCCCTCGCCTTCACTGTAGCGGAGGATGTCGCCGACTTTTGCATTACTGAACACCGATACATAAAAGTTGATAGCCTCTTCCGCTTTCCCGGCCTGGTCGCCTGTGAACATCAGGGTCGGGGTGATCTTCTGTGTGATCTCACTTTCACCGAAGTACATTACCTGCCAGGAAAGTCCATACCTGTCCTCCGTCCACCCATATCTTTCGCTGAACGGATAGGCGTCCAGAAGCATGAGCGTCGTGCCTCCTTCGGAGAGTTTTCCCCACAGTGTATCCACCTCATCCTTTGTTTTGCAGGCAACAAGGAACGATATTGTCGGATTGAATTTGAAAAGGGGACCCGCTGACAGCAGCATGAACTCCTGGCCCGATAATTCAATGGTGACCGTTTCTGCTGTTCCCGAAGGCGTATCGTGAAGAACTGTTGTGTTCTTGATCCTCGAGTTGCTGAAAAGTGATGTGTAGAACTTTGCGGCTTCGCTGGCTTCTTTATCGAACCATAGGTTTGGAACGATCTTTTGCATACAAACTAACCTCCCTGATAGAGGTTGGGAAGTTTGAGTATAAAGAGATGATGGAAATAATCATAGTGCAGCATATATGAGTGTTTGTTGTAAGGTCGTTTAGAATGAAATAAGAAATAAAAGCATTAGGACCAACACATACACTACGCAAACGATATAAATAAATTCGCCTATGCTCATTTTATCACCTCATACATCATTAATATATTACTATTACTATTATTATCTATTGTTAAACTATATAAAAGTTACACATTTTGTTTTTACTGTCTCTTTAATGAGAGAGAAGATTTTTTCCACTCCCAACCAACTTCCATCATCTAATAAATGAAGCTGCTAGAGCATGTGTATGAATCAAAAACAAAATAACGGTCTCTATGAAGGAAAGTAGGCACGGGGTCGGATTACAGCGTACCCATATAGAACAAATAATTTCAATGCTTAACAAAAAAAAGGATGGTTTATTTTTAGTCTATGAGCGTTCCGACAATTTCATACTCTTCAAAAACCTCTTCCCCATGCGGAGATTCGTCCATCTGCTCGGTAAGATCAAGGCCACCTCCGTGATCATAGTGTTCTCCGTCCGCCCATGAGCCACTATCAGTTACGTCATAAACTTTTCCATGATAAGCGACATAAATATGTTCATTCTGTTTGCCATCATATTTTGAAAGTTCCTCAATGGTGAATTCTTTCATAGCTTTCACTCCTGTTTTAGTTGTATGAGTTCTTTATTAATATAGTATGCACCCCTAATCAGAAAAGGACTCATAGGAAAAATTATAAGAAAGACTTTAAAGTTCACCTTCGCCTTTTTGTTTTTTTACAACCATAATTCCAAGGGACAGAACAATCCCTGCACCCAATATCCAATAGATGTAGCCAGAACTATTATCCTCTTTAGCGGGCATTTCCTTCCCGGCAATTGGAGCAGATCCGGTAATCACGGGTGATAGTTCGCCACAATTACCTCTGTATCTTCTGCATCTCGGTCCTGAGGCATATAAGTGAAGCAAGGGTCTTTTTGATCATTACCTGAAGGATTCGGAACTGATAACTGAGGTTTGAAGGAGTTTTTGTTTTATGCCATTGAATAAATAATTGAAGATGTGTATAATCAAAAACTCATACTTGGATAAATGTGCTTCGTGATCCCTAGCAAATTCTTTAAGCCTATTCAACTATCAATGTTATATTATTCGATCTGAGTACTCCATTCCAATGTGGTTTTGTGAAAACGTTCCAACCAGTAAAATATTTTGCAGATAGGGGATGCTCGCCTTTGCTAAATGGTTGCCACGAACGTGAGCTTATATTGATAGACAATGACTCGTTTGGTTTCAATTCAACAAGAGAGCCATCGCTCATTGCATCGATTGAAGGCAGTTCTGAATATTCAATATCGGAGCCATTTGAGTAAATTATATTGTAAGTAACATGCTCTTCAAATTTTGCTATGTTAACAGTAAAATTTCCTTCATTTTTTAAACTAAGTTGAAGATTAGATATTTCTTTGACGGATAATTCAGTCGGCATTAAACTAAGTGTCAGATTTGCAGCACTATGATCTATTGGTTCTTTAACGAGCCCTTCGCTATCATTTAGAGATTCCTTAAAGGAATTTCCATCGTTGATTCCTGTGCATCCTGACACTAAAATGCATAAAAAAAACAAAATGACATATTTCAGTGATCTATTTTTCATGTTTGACAAAAAGTACACTCGACATAAGTATTTAAGGTATCACGGCTCTGAAGGAAACCTATTTTTATTTCACCTTTAAAGTATAGCTAAATACCATAATCAGTGTTGTCTGCGGCAGTGTTGTTGGTCGAACTATTCAAAGTCTGTAAGATTAAAATCATCAAAATCTGAAATACTGTACCGCAAACCTTCCAAAGTAGCTACATAACCATAAACAAATCTCACAGGCACCTGATCAACACCCCTTTTCTGTGCTTCAGCATCATATACCTGATACATATTATCCATTACCGATCTTTCGGGCTTTACATCACTTGAGATCTCTATATAACCACTTTTGATGTTGTAACCAATAAGGATAGTGGTCGCATTATCTATAGTTGGGAAGGTACCATTCTCTTGCGCACTCCGATGAGCCCTACTGATCTCATAGACATTGTTCCGGTAGAGCCTCTGTTCTTCACTCAGAGGATACGGAAGCTGCCCGTAAGATGCATAGACTTCATAATTCTCTTCCAGCCGGTCGAGAACATATGCAGCATGATATAGGATAAGTCCGTCGTCACCATAACTCAACTCCCTGAGAGGCTCAAGCATGGTCTCATTCCCTATCTCCCCGAGAGCAAGTATCGAAGCCATTCTCAGTTCTTTTTCTTCCGCTTCGTCCATTGAGATGTTAAGCAACATCTCTGCCGAGCCGTCGTCGCCGATCCTGCCAAGAACAGTGACTGCATTTTTCCGTTCTTCAATTGTCATGTTCTCATCCCCGGTAACTTGAACTAGTGATGACACTGTTCTCTCATCACCGATTTCTGCAAGTCCGTCCATTGCAGCGGTTCTGACACTTTCGTTCTCGCTGCCTAAGTTGTCTATCATGGAATCGACGGAGTTGTCTTCGATGCAGCCGGATAGCGTTATTAATGCTAGACTTAAAATAAATAGAACAGGGTAGATTTTCATACTAAGAATAATAGGAGTGAACTATGATATCTTTTTTGATATTTACATCAAAACTTTGACATTCCGTGATAGATAGCACTATCCTACTTTAAAGTCAATACTTTGTCCCGAATAAAATTCAAATACTCCAGTATTTCTTTATCACTCAAATCATTGAATTCTTCATTGCCATGTGCTGCAAAAGAACCTATTTTGTAATTTGCCCGAAGACTAATTTCAAACGGCTGATTGATTATATTTTCTTGCCGAAGTGCAATTATGATTTGATCAAACTTTTGGTCAGTATCAACAGTCTTTTCCTTGGCAAATTCCTTGATAGTAGTTTCTAAAACAACTCTACCGTATATTCCCGCAGCCAAAAAAAGTCCTTTTTCATGAAACTCATAAGCTTGGTCGAGCATATTGCTAAAAACCAATAACTCTCTTTGGTAGAATAGATCATCAGTCAAACCAAATTCAAGTGCATCGAGAACAGCCTCAAGCACACCGACTTGTTTCAGCATAAATCTCGCATAATAATCAAAATCGCGATCATACCTCAAACGTTTTTCTTGTATATCTACAAATTCATTATAAAAGTAGGAGTTGACTCCAAAACGAACACGCAGAATGTTTTCAGCAGTCACTCTAAATTTGATAAGATCAACCTGATGATTTTTATAAGAACTTTCCGAATAGGCATACCTTCGGAGGTTATTAACTATTAAATGCCCTTGCTTAATATTCTCTCCTAGTTTTGTACGAACCAATTCATCACCTATTTGCTCACCTTTCCATTTTCACTGGAGATAAAAGCATATAAAATTTATTAACTTATATAAACTTTTATAAAGGAATTGTTGTGAGCAAAGGTAAATATCATACTGCTTAATAAAGAAAGACATATAATAACTGGAAATTCTTTTATACAAATGTCATACAGAAAATATCTACTCTAAGAAAAATTAAGAATCAAGCTACCCACATTCTAATTAGGTGAGAAGTTAAACATCAAAAAAGATATGACGCTGAGGGGGAGATTCGAACTCCCGCAGCGCGCGAGCACTACCGGTTTTCAAGACCGGCGCCGTAGTCCACTTGGCTACCTCAGCATATCGGATGGATTTACCTAAACAGCACGCTTGGATATAAGGTTTTTGACTCAAAAACGATGTGAGTGATTGCAAAAGAATGTGGGTGGTGAACGAGGGGATTATTCCTCGCTCTCTTCAGTTTCAGTCGTTTCTGAGACTTCTGCTTCGGTGGATTCCTCGGCAGGCACTTCCACGATATCCTCTGCTCCCATCTCTGCTGGTGCATATGGGTGCTTCTCTACGAACTCCAGGTTGGGGATGCCAAGCCTGTCGATAAGCTCGTTGGCTATGTTCATCTTTGTTACGAGCCACCTCTGGTTGAAGCTGAGCTCGATAGGAACAATAATCCTTATGAGGTCGTCTGTGATCTCGGTCTCGATGTCTTCCATGCCTGTGTAGAGTGCGATAAGGCCCTTTGCCTTCTCTGTGTTGTCGTCAAGTACCTTCTCGATAGTATACTCGTACTGGACTTCCTTACCTGCAAGAGCGTGGTTGAAATCAACACGTACCCTGCGGCCGATGAGCTGGGATATGACACCGCGCCTGCCATTGACCTCAACAGGCATTCCCTGGTATGGGTTCTTGTCCTTCAACTGGTCCTTCAGCTTGGTGATAGACACTGTCTCCACAAGAGCAGGGTTGTGTGCACCGAATGCCTTCTCCGGAGGAACTGTGAGAGTGCCTGAATATCCTGATTCCTTACCTTCGAAATCCTCGTCCAGTCCCTTGATGGTCTGGCCGGAGCCAACAACTACGACATCCCCGCCGTAAACGCCACGAGGGTTGTATATGCCGTTATCCTTTGCCAGCTGCTCGTCGGTAGTATCAAAGACCATGCCGTCGTCGAACTTTCCAGTGTACTGTATCTTTATGAAATCGCCTTTCTCTATTGCCAAATCGATCAACTCTATTAATCTGTCATTATTTATGAGTGGAATTACCTGCACGCTATACTCATATGTCTTTAAGAACCTTTTGCCAGTTAAAGGCAATCAGAAGTATACCTTCGAAGCAATCTCCAGAATAGATTCCCTGCAATCATCCTTAACAAGGATAAGGTGTGAATCCGAATCCAGCATTTCCGTGAACTCCGGGCAGAAATCCGAAAAAGGAACCTTATCGTCAGACCAGATGATGCGCCTGTAGTGGCTGAGATCTCCGAAGCCTACCCTGTACTTGTAGTTCTCCCGCACCTTGCCGACATAGGCGATTCCTTCACTCTCAACGGGAAGCACAACGGTATCATATATTCTCATACCGCTCACAAAGTGGAATATCTCGCCGGACCACTGGTCAAGCACAGTATGATCAAGCGCAGCCAGCTTCGCAGTGATCATTTCCTTGATGAACTCCAGCTTCTCGAACTCATCGAACTTCTGCATTGTTGCAGAGAACTGTTTAATTTCCTCGTCGAAATTCTTCAGCTTGCGGTTCAGGCTTCTCATCTTCTTCACGACCTCCGGACGCTGCTCTCCCTCGGAGTGGTCAAGGTTCTTGACTGCTTCATCGAATTCCTTCCGGAATTTACGGTCAAAATCCCTGTACTTCTCTCCCAGAAAATGGTATTGCTTGTGCTCATGGGGCAGGTTCCTGAACTCCTCGAGGTCCTCGGCAAAATGATCCAGAAGCTGAAGGTTCAGGTCAAGGGAGATCACCCCCTTCTCAAGGAAGAGCTGCTCACGCTCCCTGTTGCGCCCTGCACGTATAATCCATACGTTGTTCCGATGTTCGTGTACCATATCGTCTCTCACCGAATGGATGAATGATAGTTAGATATATCTAATAGAATGTGGTTTGTGATAAGCGTAATGCATGAGAGCCTGCAAAAGGGAGATTGCACAGGTTCTGATAATTATGTAGCTCCATGCATGAAACAGTATCCATAACAATTATCAATGCGCTCTAAAGTGCACCACTACCTGACATGATACCAGATGATTCCTATGATATAATTGTCGTCGGAGCAGGACCTGCCGGCTCCACGGCAGCAATGTATGCAGCTGAAAGAGACATGTCCGTACTCCTCGTGGACAAGAAAAAAGATATCGGTACGCCTCTCCAATGTGGCGGTTTCCTGCCACATTACGAGACTCTCAGGGAACTTGTCCCAAATGCCGAGCTGCCCTGTACCCTCGAGAAGATACCTTCATCCTGTATCCACACCAGCACATCCTACCAGCGCTTCATAGCACCGGATGGTACGTCCAAAGGTTTCCATGTCAACGCCGATGCGATCGACAGGAGGCGCTTTGATAAGCATCTTGCCAGACTTGCGGGAAAGGCCGGTGTGCAATTACTTGTCGGGACGAATGTGATGGAGGTCAATGGTACCGAACTTCTCCTGGACGGTGCATTCGGCGAATTCACAGTTAAGACTAAGGTCATTATCGGAGCCGACGGCCCGAACTCCATAGTCGCGAAGGCCAATAACATGTTAAGGGATGCTGATCCCATGGGCACGGGGACTGCATTCGAATACGAACTGAGCGGAGTTGACGTGGACAGGGAAGCCGTGGAAATGTACTTTGGGCGGGATTACGTACCCGGAGGCTATGCCTGGATCATCTCCCAGGGCGAGGACACCGCAAACATAGGCGTCGGTATCCGTGAAGCCATGTTCGGGCACCAAATGTGTGCCCGTGACTATCTTGACAGGTTCATGTACGAGCATCCCATCGCCGCCGGTAAACTGGAAGGAGCATCCATAGTGTCGGTTGTCGCAGGTCTCGTTCCTGTCGGGGGTGCCCCGAAGGTCACAGCCACAAAGGACACGGTCATCGCAGGTGATGCTGCAGGACACATAATCGCCACCAACGGCGGCGGCATCTCAACTGCAATGGTAGGAGGTAAGATAGCAGGTGAGACATCAGCGGACCACCTTGAAGGAAAATGTGAACTCACAGGATATGAAAAGCGCTGGAGAGAGCAGATGGGACTTGAGATCAAAACAGCGGTCTATACAAGGAAGCTCATGGACAAGCTCATGCTCTCCGACAGGCTGATGAGTGCAGCTATCAAGATGATATCACCGGAACAGATGAAAGCCATCCAGTGCGGGCAATTACCCGATGGCGTCAGGAAAAGCCTTCTAAAGCTCAACGTAGGTCTGACCTGAATGTACATCTTTGTTTATGGTTCCCTGAAGAAGGGGTTTTCAAACCACCACCGTATGGAACGTTCGGAGTTCATCTGCAGCACACGGACACTGGAAGAGTTTGCTATGGCCGACCTTAATATGTTCCCTGGAGTCATAAGGGATAAAAAGATCTCCTGCATACATGGAGAGGTCTATGACCTGAATACAAATACCTTGAGACAGATAGATATGTATGAAGGTGAATGGTATTCCCGGGAAGATGTGGAACTGGAAGCCGGCTTTACGGCACAGATGTATTTCCTCGTGAAATATCCATGGGATACTGAAGATCTAAGAATCATAAGGGAAGGAATCTGGACCGAAAAGTTCGCACGGGAGTGTAGCAATGTCGGATAACATGGATATCATAGAGATTGGCTTTTCAGGAGGGACCATTGGTTACGAAGCCCATGGGAACCTCTATCTGAACATAACCAATAAATGCTCAGCTAACTGTTATTTCTGTATCCGGGAATCTTCAGATGGTGTTTACGGTTATAATCTCAGACTGTCACGGGAACCCAGCTACGAAGAAATAATAAAAGAACTGGAGCAGTCCGACCTCACAAAATACAATGAAGTTGTGTTCACCGGTCTGGGAGAGCCGACCTGCAGACTTGAAACAGTACTTGACGTTACCAGATGGCTCCATGAAAGGGGCATCCGCGTACGGCTTGATACAAATGGTCATGCAAAGCTCATGTATCCTGAAATGGACGTTGTCGAAGAACTTAAAAATGCAGGCCTTGACTCGGTCTCGATAAGTCTCAATGCGGAGTCGGAAGAAAAATATGAGAGGATATGCAAACCTTCCCTTCAAGATGCCTATGCTTCGATGCTCGAGTTCACAAAAGAGTCTATCGAGGTAGGGATAGAGACCCGCATGACCGTCGTCGGAATGCCTGAGATTGATATCGGCAAGTGTGAAATGATAGCCAGGGATCTTGGTGCCAGTTTTCGTGTACGTTAAGTTCAGAAATATTTGAACAGGTCGTCCCTTTTCTCAGCATGTAGCCGTTGCCTGATAATTGACTTCAGGGGCATAATCTGACCTTTTTTTGCACTTATTGGTGCGACCGTATCTATCCACTGTCTCCATGGCGGCAGCATTCCCAGTTTATCTGTAATGCCATCAAGCATGCAGTCCAGCTCTTCTTCCTTTACCCGGTCGGTCTTGTTCACAGCAAGTACAATATCAAGACCGAGTTCCTTCAGGAAATCGAACATCTCGATGTCAATGGGAATTTCCTCCCTTGACTCCCAGCGTTCCACAACTTCCACAAAAACAGGCCCATCCACGACCATCACGGCCATCATGATACGTTCAGTGTTATTCTCGATATAGCGCACGATCTTGTCCTTCACAATATCCTGTTTACGCTCCTTGATACCGCTCATGAAACCGAATCCCGGCATATCGGTGATGAGGAGATCGGATAAACGGACATGGGTCGGTATAAGTGTCACACCGGGGCGTTTGCCCACCTTGACCTTCTGACCGGTGAGTTCCCTCATAAGCGATGATTTGCCGACATTGGACCTGCCAACAAATATAATCTCTAAACTGACGCCTTCAGTTATATTTTCGCTCTTTGCCATTACTCTTCACTTTTTTCCTTCAGCTCATCCTTCCCTATTGCAGCATCCAGGTCGCTCAGGAATGCAATGAACGATTCCTTAGGTATCCTGGCACCTGCAGCGGATGCATGTCCTCCGCCCGTACCGCCGTGTTTGGGTGCAACGGTACGCAGGATCATGTTAAGGTCTGCACCGCCATTCCTTGAACGCAGGCTCATGTCATAGACCTGCTTCTTATACCGGTACTCGGCTGCAAGTCCGACACCGCGCCTGCCATAGGACGCAGCATAGATAGCCGATTTTGACATATAGCCTTTCGGGTCGATGACGTAAGCCAGGTGATCAAGGGCCTTCACCTGCTTTTTCACCCTGATGCGCAATAGTTCTTCGAGATGTGACCCTTCCTGCGCAAGTTTCGGGACATCAGGCATCTCCGAAGGGGTAACATCATGGGAGAGAGGGATAAGCAGCTTCCGCTTGAAATTATAATTGCGCCCCATATAGATAAGGGCCTGGATGAGAGTACCTGCCTGGTAAAAAAGACTTCTCTTATCCCAGTCATGTAACCATTCCCTGACAGAGGGAGTATTATCGTAGTAGTCACCTATTGCACCATAGATGGCAACCCTGCGCATATCCCTGTTAAGGCGTTTCTCAAGTACCTTATAGGTCAGTTCCGAGGCGCACACATTCACATCATGGTGCAGCCAGTCCACATCCCAGCATTTTCCGGGCAGAGGATGATGATCAATGTAGGTTACAGTGGATATCTCTGAAAGTTCCGTGAGCCTTTGGTACAGTTTCTTACAGGCCCTCTCATCCACTGCAATATCGCAGATAATTATATTCCTGTACCCATCCGCCATCTCCAGCTCGTCAAGTATGCCCACAGGAGACGTAAAATAAACATCTGAATCGGGGTAAGCACTCTTTGCAATGGCACCGGAACATACACCGTCAGAGTCGCCATGTGTCAGAATCAGAGAGTCGCTTTTACTGAAATTATGGTGGGCGTTCATGTGGATCCTTACCTTTTTACCTTTAGTGATCTAATTTCGAAGTAAGCTCACGTTTTTCAGGAATCGAGTTCTATCTAAGAAGGCATTATTACTTATTTTATTTTTGCTTTATGTTTGCCACAAAACCCTTTATCAAATCCAGCAGGTCATAAGCAAACTGGAAAATGCCATGATCCTCTTTTTCGGCTTCTGATCCGGAAACAATATCCCCAGCATAATCGCTTTCATCGGTATATTCCACATAATCGTAATTGAGTTCGCTCATATTTTCTTCGGCCCATTCGTTTTCAATATACTGGGACGGATCTGAAACCTCAACTAAAAGACGTCTTGAATAAACAGTATCTTCATATTCCTTGGAATCTACTGATCTTGCTTTTGCAGAAGGGATAACAATGTTGCCTGCCAGATCCATCCTTACAGAATAGCTCAGGTTCAGCATATCGGACGGATGCAACACTTTACTCCCGGACATGTCCCCTGACAACAGTACGGCACCCTGCGGTATCTCGTCGGAAACGGATACATATGTCGCCCTGTCACCTTCGTTCTTTACAATTACATTCACATCGAGCACATCACCGACCCGGACCGAGTCTGCAGAAACATTCTTTGTCAGGTTCATGAAAGGACCATGCACGACTATTTGCGAATCATTGAGTGTTTTGGTATAGGTACGTCCGTCCATGTCAACCAGAACCTGTGTACCTGAAAAACTGTAGTTCCCAGGCCTCAGGGCCCTTAGAGAATACTTTACCGTTTTCTGCCCGTAGGGAGATATGGGAAAATTCCAGATCTGATCGACATCCGGGTCAAGTATGAATTCTTCAGGAATTGGAGAGATCAATTCCACATGTTCCAGAGGGATTTCCCTCAGGTTCTTGATCTTTATCTCAATATGTGCCCGCTCATCCATATAGATCTCATCTGTCCTCTTTTCCTCAACGGCTATTGTAGCATCGATCTTTTTTACGACCTTCGTCTCTGACATTGACCTATTTGCAAGGGCAACGCTGATAGTCGTGTAGGGTACTGGTATATCGTTACCTGTGACAATCTCCACTGCAGTAATATTTAAAAGATTCTCAAAGACATAGTAATCAGGGATATCTGAGTTGTTCAGGGCAAGCACAGCGCCCAATGATTCCGAATTTTTGGAAATGACCGACAGCATTACGTAATCGTAATCTGTATCAAATGCATGCGATGGAGAAAAATCCTGGGCAGTGATCAAATACCCACTGGCATTTATTTCTTCTCCCCAGTAGAGGGTAAACTCTTCCGACTCAAGCCATTCTATATCATCGGTAGTCGATTGTGCACCTGCATGATCACACAGGCACACAAGGAGAACTACCACCAATGCCAGTAAAGTAAACTGTTTCATGGAGATTACTGCCTTCTCCTGCGCCTGTATACAGCATACACACACAGCAGGGCAAATACCAGCGTTGTTCCTTCAAAACCTGGTTGTACCCTCCCTTCATCATCTACATATTCAGTACTACTGGAGGAAGATGAGGAAGAAGATGAAGAACTGCTTGAAGACGATGTACTGCCGGAACTTTCCGAGGACATTTCAACGCTCGCTTCAGGATCTACCACAGTTATCACCGGCATATTGGAGATCTTTTCTCCTTTATAGTCCTCAAAATCTATGAATGTTGAGGTCGTTGCAGGCAATCTGATCTCACCAGGCTCTTTGGTTTTGACGATATAGGAATAAGTGAGAGTCTTCCCATTATTGACAACTTCCTTGAAGCTCAGGTCCCCGCTTACGAACGTAACTGTATCCGGCAGGGTTTCGGATGCTGTGACACTGGCCTTGACAGTGCCTTTGTTTGCCACTGATACTGTAATCTTTACCTCATCACCGGGATTGACTGTGGACGGACTTACTGATTTGGTCAGGATTACATCAGGTCCGGTGATCTTGACAGAAGGAGTTTCCGATTTGAAAGTGTGTACCTTTCCATCCGGATCGGTAAAAGATGCAGTGACTGCCGGGACCTTGAAAGTACCCGTTTTCACTGGCTTCATTGTATACTCGAACAGCTTTGCCCTGGTCTCACCGGGAGCAAAGGAAACTGTCATTTCCTGATTTATACTGTCCTGCAATTCCATATCCCCGAGGACAGGATTTGTAATCTTCGCTGAGCTCACACTATATATGCCGTCGTTCCACACGCTCACCGAAACATGAGCTGTCTCATCCATGTAAATTTCCTTGGTAATCGTTTTTGTTATGATGAGCTCAACGACAGGTTCGATTTTAAGGGTTTTTTTCTTAACGTCCTCATTAATGTCATCATTGATATCCAGGGACCTTGTGGTAATCTGGATATCCACGTCAGTCTCTTCCCAGTATTCAGGTATCTTGAACTTAACAACAATAGGTTCGAGGACTTCATCTTCTTCTATCGAAATGAAATGATATTTGAGTTTCCCTGAAACCAGCTCCATTCCACTTGGGTCGATCTCAACATCCATTTCGAATGCCCTGGCATCTCCTTCATTTTTGATGTCGATGGTGGTGGTAATGTACTTGTAGGCCATGTCCCTTGGGTCGTAGGTATCCTCTTCGGTATCAATCTCTATCTTCATCTCAGGAATGGCCCTTCTGTGTACCTTGACATCCGCAGAAGGGTTCTCCATATTCCCTGTCCACTGATCGATATTGGTTTTAACTGAATTGATGACCACCATTATATCCTCACCGTTCTCAGTATCACGGTATTTCAGACTGTCACCTACCTTCAGAGGAGATGCATCCTTCAACTTGCCATCCCTGTAAATACCAATACTCACAAAACCATCTTTGTTGAAGTCTTCGGCCTTTATGGTATAATCATACAGCTGTAACGTACTGCCCCAGTATAGAGTACCGCTCTTGTCGGCGCTGTCGCTCCATTCAATGTCTTCGACGGTGTAGGCTAAAGCGGTAGAACATAAAAGGAAAATAAGAAATATTGAAAAAATAAGAAGCTTTCTGAACATATCACTACCTCAGGTACATTGTTAATGTTTTAGTACACACATATCAGTTTTTTGGTATTAGTTGCTTGAAACCCTGTATCTGTGAAGGTCTGTCAATGGCCTTTATTCTGGAGGTAGAGCTTGGCAGGTCGGTCATGCCAGGTTGCTGAATAGCAACTAATGTGTTATCATCGATCACACGCTGGCTTCGATATCCGGCCTCGATCTTGTGTCTGACATCCTTTTCAGCTGCAAGGTCATGTGATGTTTCTGATCTATTCTTTTGTTTTTCAGCATCCTTTCTTGAGAGACCTGCATTCACGTCCCTTTCCTTGGCCTTGATGCCATCTTCTTTCCCTTTCTTGTAATTCTCACTTACAAGTTTGCCAAGCCCTGATTCTTTAGCCAGGTCCTCAAGCATGGAATATTGTTCGCTGACCCATCCCAGTTCTGAGTGTTTGTGGTAGCCGACTTCAAAACCAAGATTATAGGCGCTTTTTACAAGCTCATCGACCTCAGACGTTGTGAGCTGCGTTTGCTCCTCTTTCTTTTTGAAGAATCGTACCATTTTAACACACCCTCACTCAATGGGTCCCAGAACGGACATACCCTTTTCCGTGAAATTGACACTGCGCAGGTTACAGTCATGCCTGGTACCTCTCATCTTGATGACCTGTATTGCACGTGTCATAATCTTGTCATACAGGAAATTATGCAGGAATATAACCCCATGCGAAGCGAACTGCTCTATCGAATATGCTGTCGGGTCGGTCATCTCTGAAATGAGTATTGTCGTACAGCCAAGCTTCTTGAGGTTCCTTATGAATCGACTCATTTCCTTCTCCTGCAGGGAAGGATCTTTTGTCGTGAAACGAATAGCTGAAACGGAATCTATCACAAGCCTCTTTACACTGTATTCAGCCACATATGCTGCTATTTCCTTGAAGACCGTTGCCGGAGATGGTGCTTCATGCTCTCCGGGGGAATGCCCTACCTCATATTCCGGAGTGACATAGTCGTTGAGGTCGTCTATGAACCCATATTCCATCCGCGGTCCGAGATCTGCAAAGAGCAGTTTGTTCATTTTGATCAGAGGTATGACATTCATAGTATAATTTGACATATCGTCAATTATGTTCTGCGGACTCTCTACCAGACTCACATAAAGCCCGACTTCTCCCTGTGCCGCTCCATGGGCAAGATACTGCACACAGAAAGTGGTCTTGCCACTTCCCGGTGGACCACTTACAAGATATACACGTTCAGAGAGGAGTCCCCCTTGCACGATCTCATCAAATCCATCTATTCCGGTTCCAATTCTCATGAAGTATCCTCTTTATATTATAATATAATTTGTTATATTTATACTATTCATTTATGTGTTATTTTTATCATTTTAATTCTATATATAAATTGCTTATATTTATTAAATTCTGGTTTGCGACAAATTGAAATCGCTTGAAAATCATCCTTAATTTATGAAGCTTTCAGATGTAGTATCTATTCTTGAAGAGATAGCTCCCCCTGATCTTGCGGAAGATTTCGATATTGGGAGAATAGGATTGACGCTTGACCTTGAAAATGATATCAAAAAAATAGCTGTGGCCCTTGACCCGACAAAATATGTTCTCAAAAGAGCGTCCGAGATAGGGGCAGACCTGCTTATCACACACCATACCCTCATTTTCCACGCAGTGAACCAGATCAACAGACCCCTTGCAGATACGCTGAAGATCGCGCTTGATAATAATATCTCCCTGTACTCGATGCATACCAACTACGACAAGGCAAAAGATGGGATCAACGACGTCCTGGCAAAAAAAATCGGTCTTGCCAATATAGAGGAAACTGAGATCGGCCGGATAGGAACGATAAGTCCCTGCTCTGCCGGGACATTTGCAAACCATGTTGCTAAAAGTCTTGATACTCACGTGTGCTTCACAGGCAGTAGAGAAGAGGTCAGTAAGGTTATGGTATTCGGAGGCAGCGGCTTTAGGAACGAGTATCTGGAAGTGGCAAAAGAGCATGGGGTGGATGCCTATGTTTCCGCTGAACTCAAACATGACATAATCCGATCCTGGGAAGACATACTGCTGGTGGATGCGACACACTATGCAACCGAGAACCCCGGAATGGAGGAGCTATGTCCAAGATTAGAAGACATACTTGGACTTGATGTGGAGTTCATTGACCACAACCCCTTCATAAAAGCACTTTAAAGACATCTCAAGTGATGCAAGATGTCCAAAAAAGATGAAGTCACCGATGATGAACTGGAAGAGATGCTTGAAGAGCAGTCAAAACTAAAGGAAAAGCCAAAGCACAGAGGTTACGGGGACTACGAAAGAAGGGGCATCTACAGGGGACCATCTGTCAGAAAGGACAAAAAGGAAGAGAAAGACTCTTCCTGATCCATTTCTCTTTATTCTTCCCGCGACTTTTCCTGAAAGTCTTCCTGCCTGTTATCTATGACCTTCTTACCACGTTCAGCTGGCACGATCTTAAGCTCACCGCCGCTGAATTCCTTTTTAAGAGGATCGGTGCAGGCTATCCTGTCCATGGTCACGGCGACCGCAGCGACCTCGGAGTGAGGCTGGTTCCCCACAGCAACATTCCAGTCCGCAAGTTCATATATCTCGAAGGGGACCTTTTCGGCACCAACAACGACCATGAGATTCTCGCACCCGCTGATTTCCGAGACAGCATCCGGCAGGTTCACACCGTACATGGACAGGTGACATACCTTTCCGCCCTCATCTTTCCATTTCCGGATCTCAGTCTTCCAGTTGACATTGTTCCGGACATAGAAATCCCCGCCCCATCTCTTTGCAACATCGCAGATATTCTCTGCAAGCTTCGGGTCATCTGATGCGAGTAGCATACCCTCCGCGCCAAAGGCCCTGGCCGTGAGTCCCACATGCGTGGTGATCCTCTTGTCACGCACGGGGCGATGGCCAAGCCTTAATATAACGATCCTTTTCATTTGTGCACCTTAGTATACGATAGACCATATTACGGAGAGGGTCAAATCTCCCTCAGGTCCGCCACCTTTTCAATCAGCATTCCCTCTACGAATATCGGAGGGTATTCCCTGCAGAACTTGACCGCCACTTCAAGCTTTTCCTTCTTCTCGGCATAGATCGTCAACACTGGCTGGCCTTTCTCCACAAGTTGACCACGTTTTTTGTGTATCAGGACACCTGCTCCCTTATCATTGGGTGCGCCGGCAAATCTTGCGGCCTGTACGATACGCTTGTTGTAGAACTCTATGACATAGCCATTTGCAGGAGCACTTATTTCCGCGGTATATTCACCTACTGCAATGTCCTTAGAGGTGACATCGGGATTACCTCCCTGTATCTTGATGATCTCTCTCATCTTTGCCAGGGCCTTACCGTTCTTCAGGGTCTCGAGAGCCAGGTCCCTTCCCTGACCCCTGGGTGCCACACCGCCCATCTCAAGCAGCATTCCGGCAAGGATCACACTCTTTTCAATAAGGCTGTTTGGACCCTCCATGGCCTCGAGAACCTTGAGAGCCTCGATAACTTCAAGTGCAGGTCCTACTGTCCTTCCTATCGGGGAAGCACCATAGGTTAGAGCACAGTCCACATCCATACCCAGGCGCTCTCCCAGACTTATGAGGTCCCTTGCAAGTTTCCGGCCTGTTTTCACATCAAGGATCTTAGTACCCGGACCCATGGGTATGTCCATGACAACCTTCTGGGCACCTACAGCACCTTTCTTTGCCATGATGGAAGCAAGCAGCTGGCAATGCGGGTCAATTGAAAGCGGATATTCCACCTTGATAAGCTTGTCATCTGCAGGTGCAATGTTAGTAGCACCACCCCAGACGATCACACCGCCGACCTTCTCAGTCATCTCTTTTATCTGTGAAGCAGTGAATTCCACGGGCGCCAGGATCTCCATCAGATCGGCAGTCCCTCCCGCACCTGTGATTGCACGGGAGCTTGTCTTTGGTATCAGCAGGCCGTTCGCAGCGACGATAGGTACAATAAGCAGGGATATCTTATTGCCGGGCACTCCGCCAATGGAGTGCTTATCCATGATCGGGGAGGAACTGAACTCCAGTTTCTCACCTGTGTCTATCATGGCTCTTGTCAGCCATTCGGTCTCGTCCTCGGAGAGGTCTTTGATATAACTTGCAGTCAGGAAAGCAGCGATCTCTATGTCAGTGAGATTCTCCTCGACGATGTCTTTCACCAGTTCATTTATCTCGTCCCTTTCCAGTTTCAAGCCATCCATCACTTTCCGGATTATACGGGCGGATTTTGGCTTCTCCGCAGCCTCGACCTCCACAGTCTCTGTCCACTCCCGTTGGAGCTGCTCCTGTACCTCATGATACAGCCCGATCATTCCGGATGATATCATGTCCTCTGTGAAGTCAACGATAGCTGTCAGGGTCGCATGGTCCTTTATCCTGACCCTGTCCCCCTCATAGACTCCTAACTCCTTCGCATCGATGGAGTTCATAACCACTTTATACTTGCCGACTTTGATATCAATGGGCTGTACTTTCAATTGCATTTTTACACCTTTATTTTATAGAGGAAACGCACTAAGGAATAAATAGGTTTATGGTTGGTCGAAAAATAGAGAGAATACAAGCAACATGCATTCCCTTAAACATCTGCACTTGCTTCAGGTTCACACTTTGAAGTTGTCCTGCTCTTGTCTGGAAGGATGAATGGTATATCCACAAGATAATTGATTGTCGTCTTCTTCATTCCTGAACTCCTGTTTGATTTCTTACATTTTTTAGAGGTTTTACCTGATGATCGGAAGGAAGATCACATGTCGGTGTTACGATATGCTGGTGGTACGTTGGGTGGTTGGTGGTTTGACAATGGTTGGTGGTACTCTGCATGTGATCCTGCAATTCCCGGATTCGTAAATTCTAATATAAAGATACTTACAAATTTTTGGAAATGTGATGAACTCATCCACCACTTTACTTAAACCCTTTCAGCAATGATACAGACCTATGAACTTTTTCATGCAAAACTCCATTGATGAGGCCCGGCATGGGATGATGCACAACCACGGCGGGCCTTTTGGCGCAGTAGTAGTGAAGGACGGAGAGATAATTTCCAGGGCGCATAATCAGGTATTGAAAACAAATGATCCGACCGCTCATGCAGAGGTACTTGCCATCAGGGAGGCATCGTCTGTTCTCGGAAGGTTCGACCTGTCGGACTGCGAGATATATGCAACTTCCCAGCCATGCCCCATGTGCCTTGCAGCTATTTTCTGGGCAAGGATCCGAACAGTGTACTATGGCTCCGATAAAGAGGATGTGGCTAAGATCGGGTTTGATGACAGCCACTTCTATGAACTGATGCGTGGAGACACCTTTGACCATGAGCTCGATATGGTAAACCTTGACAGGGAAGCATCCCTGGAATTGCTGCAATTGTGGGAAAAAAAGCCTGATAAGAAAATGTATTGAGATCTGCGAGCAGCATATATAAGAGATAGATATAAACATATCAACGATCAAGGAATCTGCAAGTAATTACTGCTTTTTAAAAAAGGATGAACGGTGACTTCAAAACATGGCACTTGAGGATTATGCAGCAAGTATTATTTCATTTATTGTGACCATCTTACTGATCCTGACGCTTACGTACCTCTTCAGGAAAAAGTCACTATTCTCAAAGGAAAAGATCGTACAGCAACTTATCATTTTCATTGTTCTGCTTTTCGGCATCATTTTTTCCATATTCGCGCTGCCCATAAGTGTAGAGGATAAGAATCTCATCCTGACGCTTGTAGGAATTATCATTGGTGCGGTCATCACTTTTGCTTCCACCACCTTTGTTGCCAACGCCATGTCAGGGGTCATGCTCCGGCTCATCAACCCCTTTGAGCTAGGGGATTTCATCAAGATCGATGATACCTTCGGCAGGGTCACGGAGATCAATTTCCTGCACACACAGGTACAGTCGATCGACAGGGATCTCATTACGGTACCAAACCGGACGCTCGTGTCGTTCCCGCTCAAGACCATACGCTCATCAGGGACCATTATCACGACAACTGTTTCCCTTGGCTATAATATCCCGCGCAAGAGCATTGAGAAGAATCTCCTGCTCGCGGCTGAGAAGACCGGCCTGGAGAATCCCTTTGTACATGTTATGAAACTTGGTGATTTTTCAGTTACTTACAAAGTAGGTGGACTGCTCAGGGACGTTGAAAGCATCATCACCGCAAGGTCTGATTTCAAGAAGAATGTCATAGACTCGCTGCATGAGGCTGACATCGAGATAGTCTCACCGACCTTCATGAACCAGAAGGTATTCAGCCAGGACTATGTATGCCTGCCACCCGAAGAAGAGGGAATCGCAGCTGAACAGCAGGAGATCCCTGAAGTTAAGACCGAGGAGATCATATTCGATAAGGCCATCGAAGTCAGGAACCTTGATCAGATATATAAGACAGTTGAACAGTTCCCCGGAAGAAGAAAGGCCCTGGAGGAAAAGCTCGGGGAGCTGTCTGACGAAAAAACCAGGGAAAACATAAAGGCGGAACTGAGGTTACTGGAGCAGAAGGAAGAAGAACTGAAGCCTGTTGTACAGGAGCTGAGAAGTGGTCCGGACATTACTGCCGATATGGAAGAAAAGGACAGGAAAATAGTCATAGATAATATCAGGAATATCGAGACAAGGATCACTGAGATCGACAGCACTCTAAAGAGACTGGAAAAACGACTGGATAGACTTCTTGCAATGCATAAGTGATCTTGAAATGTGTCCATAGCTTTAAGCTTCAGACGTTAGAAATTTCCCCTGTGACCAGAAAATACTTTAAATTAAGCACCCCTATTCCCCTGGATGATAATCGCTGTGCTCGGGCCCAGGGGCTCTTACTCGGAAAAGGCTGCCATGCAATGGCTTGCTGAAAATAGCAGTGAAGAAAGTTATGTTCTGGAATACTGTGATGATATACAGGATGTTTTCTTTTCCCTTGCATCAGGTTCTGTTGAGATCGGGGTCACTCCGGTCGAGAACTCCATTGAAGGCTCTGTAGGTATCACACTTGATATGCTTCTTGAATCTGATGTTACTATCATCGGTGAGACAGTGGTGACCATAGAACACTGCCTGCTTTCAAAAGGGAGTAAAGAAGGCATCCGTGTAATACTCTCACACCCACAGGGACTTGCACAGTGCAGGCAATTCCTGAAGGACAATTTCAGGGGTGCGGAACTGCGGACAACAGGAAGCACTTCCCATGCCGCAAGGCTGGCAACCGAATTTGAGGAAATGGCTGCAATCGCATCCCGCGAATCGGCACAGATGTACGGCCTTAACATACTCATCCCCAACATACAGGACAGGGAACAGAACCACACACGTTTTCTTATCATGATGCGCTCAGAGGACTCACCTGACAACAGTCAGGATCAGGTGGAAGCCACAGGACCAGAGAAAAAATTACCCTGCAAGACATCGATAATCGTTTATCTGGACCGGGACCGGCCCGGAGCGCTCTATGAGATACTGGGAGAGTTCGCTCATAAGAGGATAAACCTTACAAGAATAGAGTCCCGGCCTTCGAAGCGTGCACTTGGGGATTATGTGTTCTATATTGACTTCGAAGGACATATAAGCGATGAAATTATAAAAGAGGCCATATATAATATAGAGTCAAAGGTCGGAATGCTAAAAATGTTAGGATCATATCCGGCTTTTAAAGAAGATTACGTATAAGAGTATAGCCACATCGAACCGGTGCCGCAATGGATGTCAGAGAATTTGTCAAAAAGCAGGAATCAGCCCTGAAGAGATACCGTAGACTGTATAAGTTGCTGGATTTTGTCACAATACTTATTGTACTGTATACTCTCATGGTCTTGCTGAACTTTGAATTTCTATTTCCTTTTATCACTAGTTTAGAAGTACGTGTCGGCACCAGCTATGATCTGGCAGGTCTGAACATCCCTTTTGAATCCGTATTGATGTTCTTAATTGCAGCGTTCCTGTCTCTGGTACTGACATTACTGTTACATATAAGAGATAAAAAGAAAGCTGTAATCGTGCAGATCGAACAAAAATATCCCGACCTGCGGGAAAGACTGCGCACTGCATACGACAACAGTAATCTTGATAATATTATAGTCAAGGACCTGCTTGAAGTGGTATCATCCAATCTCACAAAGGTGAGATCATCCGATTTCCTTAGAAGAAGGAGATTAACACTGGGGATACTACTGATACTTGTTTCAGCCTCAGCCCTCACATATATTACCATGAACGATATCCATACGAATACTACTCCTGGAGACTGGGAGAACCTGATTAACACAGTTTTCCCAAACCCGGAAGATAGCCCTGAAGAACTTGTTGTTATTGATGAAGAAGGCACTCAGAATGAAAATTCCGGTAACGAGGATCTTACCGGCGAGCCTGCTGTTGTTGTTGTGGACGGGAAGGAAGTTGACCTGTCATTGCCACCCGGGACGGGAACAGGCTTCAGCAATAACGAAGAGGCCGAGCAGATAATAGATGAGTTCGAGAATTCTCCCGGAGGAGCACCTGTAGCCACGCCTTCCGGAACATACTATGAAGAACTTCCGGATGGCTACGAAAGCGTGATAAAATCGTATTTCGAGCAGCTGGCTGAGGAATAGATCATTTACGCTAATCATTCAATGCATTATTTCGAGGATTAAGATAAAGGAGAGAACAAATGGCTAGTGACCTGAATTCGAGGGATCTTACGCAGACATACAAAGTTGCGGGAGATATGTTTGCTACTCTTTTTAACGAGATTGGAAAGGTAGTTGTCGGCCAGAATGATACGGTTGAACAGATAATCATAGCTATACTAAGTAATGGCCATGCACTGGTGGAAAGTAACCCCGGACTGGGAAAGACCCTGACCATTTCCACGATATCCAGGGCACTTGACCTGAACTTCAGCAGGATACAGTGTACACCTGACCTTATGCCCGCAGATATCACAGGAACACACATAATTGAAGAAAGTGACGGGCACAAGCAGTTCAAGTTCGAGGCCGGACCTATATTCGCCAACATAGTGCTTGCTGATGAGATCAACCGTGCGTCACCAAAGACCCAGTCTGCCCTGCTCGAGGCCATGCAGGAAAAACAGATCACCGTGGGAAACGACACGTTCCTGCTTGATCAGCCATTCTTTATCCTTGCGACCCAGAACCCGATCGAGATGGAGGGCACCTTCCCGCTTCCGGAGGCACAGCTTGACAGGTTCCTGCTCAAGATCCTTATGGACTACCCGAAGTATGAGGACGAGATAGAGATAGTGAACCGCTATACCCGCTCGATCATGCCCACCGTGAGCAAGGTCGTCAACAAGAACACACTGCTCGATCTCCAGAGACTTACAAGGGACATGCCCGTTGCGGATGACATCAAGAACCGTGCCATAAAGATAGTCATGAGCACGCGTATCAAGAACGAGTTCATAGAATACGGCGCCTCCCCCAGGGCATCTATCGGCCTGAT
>JAWSUM010000024.1:3946-31573 GCA_033549165.1 Methanolobus sp. | reverse complement strand
GATGGTTTCCACATGAACGCCCGCCGCTCTGGCCAGGCCACCGATGGTCAGTGAGCCAGCGCACGTGTCGGCGTTGGCCGTCACCAGAGGGATGCCGAGAGGCGCATCAAGGAAGTGACGGCTGAGTTACAGGGTATCGGGGATTCCAAACCCGCCGAAAGGCTGGCGGAACTGCGTTCCCGTTCCAGGGGACTTGAGGATTCTATCTCTTCCCTTTATGAAAAAAGGGATCGTGCCCTGTCTTTGAAAGACGATGTTTCGAAAAAGATATCACAGTTCAGGGAACTTGCGGATAAGAAAAGCTCCGTCCAGGCACAGATAAAAGAGTTCGGAGAGAAGAAAACCAAAGCTTATGCCCAGATAGAGTCCATAACCAGGGAAATCACATCCCGAAAAGATATCCTTGAAAAGACCGGGAAGCGAACCGAAGAGATGCGCTCCAGGCTGTCTGTCACTGATAGTGATATTGAGGCCGTTATCTCGGACCTGGACAGTAAAGAGCGCAAAATGCGGGACAAATTAGGCAGCATCAATAAAGACAAAGCGGTCCACGAAAAGGAGTTATCGGTTCTCTCCCTATCGATTGAAGAGAATAGGAATCAAATTGCTTTGCTGGAAAGGTCTGGTGAGCAGGCCCGAAAAAAGATCGCCTCTGCAGAGGCTGAGGTCAAGAAGATACAAAAAACGATAGAAGAGGCCGAGGAAAAAAGGTCTGCAGTTCTATTGACCATCGAATCCATGGGCCTTACACAGGAAAAACTCGAAAATATCGAAGAGATATTCGATCTGGTCAATGACCAGCTAAAGAACCTCCATGGAAAGGAAAGGGAGCTATCGGTAAAGATCTCTGATCTGCAGGAGAAGGTTAAGAAGTCTGCGGAATTGCTGAGCAAGGGCAAGTGTCCTACCTGCAGTCAGGACCTTGATGGCTCAGCCATCGAAGAGACTACCAGGGCTGATTCTCTTAAGGAAAAAGAACTTGCTGCGGAACTTTCCGGGCTGAAGAAAAAGCAGGATGACCTGGAGTCAAAACTTGGCAGGGTAAAGGAAGCCAGGGTTCATAAAAGTGACATTGAAGGCCTGGCCCGTGAGATAAAGTCCCTGCAGGATCAGATATCCAGTCAGGAAAAATTACTCGAAGAATACCAGTCTCATATTGGAGACCACGAAAAAAAGAAAGAGGACCTCCTTTCACAAAAAGTTTCCCTTGAAGGTTCCCTGAAAGAGCTTAAAGATAAGCTCTCCCAGCTGGAACAGGATTCCGGTGCAGCTCTGAAAGAGCATGACAGGTCCCTTGAACTACTTGAGCTTGCAAGGAATGTAAGAAAGAACCTTCTCGAGATCGATAAGGTTGTGTCTGATATCAGCAAAATGGAAGAGAAGATAACAGGTATTCGGGAGATGATCTCTCTTTTCGATAGTCAGGTAGCTGACAAAAAGACCCACCTCAATGAACTCGACGAACAGGTGGGTGAGCTTGATATTAATGAACTTGAGTCACGGCTTAAAGATTACGAGTCTGCATTCAAAAATATAAACCTCGAGATAGGAAGATTAACAACAGAAAGGGAAGGACTTACAAAACAGGCCGGAATGGTCGAGAGTGAGCTGAAGCGTCTTGAAGACCTTAAAAAGATGCTTGATGTTCTCAGGAACAAGGCTGATTACCTGAATGCAGTTTACGAGGATGCTGAAGGACTTGAAGCCATGTACATGCGGGTCCGTGCGGAACTGCGTTCGAACAATATAGGGATCCTGGATGCTCTTATCAATGAGATATTCGCTTTCATGTATTCGAACAATGCATATTCGCATATCAGTCTTGATCATGAATACAACCTGACAGTATTCGAAAAGGACGGCACTCCCCTGGAACCCAAACTGTTGAGCGGTGGGGAGAGGGCCATATTCAACCTGGTGCTCAGGTGCGCCATATATCGCCTTCTGTCACTTGGGGTGTCTGGTGCAGGTTCGGGGCTTCCGCCGCTCATAATGGATGAGCCTACTGTCTTCCTGGACAGGGGTCATGTACAACAGCTCATCAAGTTGATAGATATGATGCGTGACATCGGGGTCGGGCAGATTCTTGTAGTGTCCCATGATGAGTCTTTGATCGACTCAGCTGATCATGTTTTTATGGTGGAGAAGGATCCGATTTCCAACAGTTCATCGATCTATGCTAAATAGGTTCAGGCGCATGAAAGGTCCTTTATCCGAAAAAAGATGTAAAATCTAGTCTAAATCCAGGAAAAATGATGATTGCAACCATAAATTATATTATACTTTTACCCATATATTAACGCAAGATTTTTGAAACACATAATGAGGGACCGAATGGATTTGCGAGGAATTTCATGAATTCTGAAAACAGAGACTTTATTATTGAGCGGCTCGAGCGCCAGCTAAAGGAAAAAGAGGCGGAGATAGAGGATATAAAATCCACTCTGCACGATTCCATCCTCCGGGAGATAAGAAGCGATTTGAAAACCGACCTGGATATCAATAACCGCATCGTTCAGCTTGAACAGAAGGTCCAGGCGCTGACAAGTAACCTGAATGGGATAATGGACGAGCTCCTTGACCAGAAATCCATGCTCCGTTCCCTTGGAGAACTTTCAGTATCCAGGCACAGGAAGGAGGAGGCCAGGCCACAAGAGGCCAGGGCAGAGGAAGTAAGACCTGCTCCGGAGAAGGTCGTTGAGAGTAAGGAGCCACGTCTCTACAGGCCCGAAAATGAACCTGTGAGTCCCAAACAGAAACATGTACCTGTTGAAGAACCGGTAGTCCCCATGACTCCGATTATTACTGCCCCGGTCAAGCCCTATGCTCCTCCTGAAATGGCTGTTCCGGTCAGCAGAGCCAACTCCAAAGTTTCCATAAGGTCCACAGGTGAGGTTGAAAGTCCTCAGCGAAGTTCTCCTGTCGGACATTCTGCGAATCTGCGCTTCAATGTGCGTGATGCAGGTCCCGCGATTCAGCCAAGGATGCAGGAACCTGAGCCGCCTTCAGAATACATAGTTGCCGAGACGGATGATGAGAGGGAGATGCGTAATCGGCGGGGGCAGAGCCAGCGTGAACCCTGTGATTACATCGTTGCCGAGGATAAGAATGCGGCGCGCAAGCAGAGCGAAACCGATTACGAGACAGTTGAGGCTCGTGAAGATGAAGATGCAGTGATAATCGTTACCCGCAGGAAGTAATCATTTACATGCCTTTAGTAAAAAGGGGAATCACGTGCATATTAAGGAAATTGAGTTTGTAAACTTCAAGTCCTTCGGTAAAAAGGTAAAGATCCCGTTCTTTGAAGGTTTTACCACCATCTCCGGACCCAACGGTAGCGGTAAGTCCAATATTATAGACGGTGTCCTTTTCGTGTTAGGACTTTCCAGCTCCAGGACTATGAGGGCTGAAAAGCTTACAGATCTTATCTACAACGGTGACAGCGCTAAGAAACCTGATTTTGCCCAGGTCACCATCAAGTTCGACAATACGGATCGCAAGATGCCGGTTGCCAGCGATGAGATCTCCATCACAAGAAAGATACGTGAGACCGACAGTGGTTATTACAGCTATTTCTACTTCAACGGCAAGGCTGTGAGCCTCACGGATGTACACAACCACCTGGCCAAGGCAGGTGTTACTCCCGAAGGCTATAATGTTGTGATGCAGGGCGATGTTACCCGTATCATCAATATGACCCCTGGGGAAAGACGTAAGATCATAGATGAGATCGCCGGTGTCGCGGAGTTCGATAGCAAGAAAGACAGAGCAATAAATGAGCTTGAGATAGTGCGCGAAAGGGTCGAAAGGGTCGATATAATCATCGAAGAGGTCGGCCAGCAACTGGAAAAACTCAAATATGAACGTGATCAGGCGCTAAAGTACCAGTCACTCAAGGAAGAGAAGATGAAGTTCGAGGGCTTTGTGCTCCTTGCAAAGCTCAAGGATGCAAAGATCGAACTTGGTTCTGTTGAAGCTGATATCCTGTCAAAGGAAGATGTGCTTGCTAAGTTTGGGCAGGCACTTGAGGAGCGCCAGAAGAAGGTCGAAGAACTCGAGAATGCTCTTGAGGAAATGATATCCACTATCCACAAGATGGGAGAAGATGAACAGATCCGGATCAAGAAGGACATTGAAGGGATAAGGGGTGAGATATCCCGTTGCAATGACAGTATCGAGCTTGCAGACAACGAGATGGAGGATATCGAATCCAGGAGAAGGAAGACCTTTGTGGAGATCGACGAGATCAAAGGCAAGCTTGAGGTACTGGATTCGAAAATATCCGAAGAATCCATGCGCAAGGATGGTATTCTCGCCGAGATGTCGGAGCGCAAGACCGAGAGGATGATCCTGCAGAGCAGGATTGCAGATGTTGATGCCAAATTCGCGGAGACCAGGGACGAGGTTTCCGGATTAAAGTCAAAGCTTGAACTTGCAAAGAACGAGAAGAACGAGCTGATGCGCCAGGAGGACCGTCTGCTTGATGCTCTCCGGAGAAAGTCAGCTGAAGTAAGGGACATCGAAAGCGAGATAGAGGATGCAAAGTCCAAGGCCCAGTCATCTGACAGTGACACGCTTTCGGTAAAATATGACATTGAGAAACTGAATGAGAAGATCGATGCTCTGACAAAGGACATCGATGATCTTGAACGCAACCGCGCCCAGATACAGTCTGTTATAAAGGACCTTGAGAGCGAGCTGCGTACCTACGAGAAAGATTACGCACGTATCGAGGTCCGTGTAAGAGCCTCCGAGGATCATAGTAATTACTCCAAGGCTGTTGAAATGGTCATGAATGAGAAGAAGCATCATGGACTGCCCGGTATATACGGTACTATTGCCGAACTTGGAAGTGTTGACCAGAAATATTCCACAGCCCTTGAGATCGCTGCAGGCGGAAGGATGCAGGCCGTTGTTGTGGAAAATGATGAGGATGCAGCTCGTGCCATTGATTTCCTCAAAAGGGGACAGGGTGGAAGGGCAACATTCCTGCCTCTGAATAAGATGGAGCAACGCAGGCCATATAAGAATCTCTCTGACAGGGAAGGAGTGATAGGCTATGCGCTGGACCTTATTGATTTTGACACAAAGTTCGAACCTGCCTTCTGGTATGTGTTCAGGGACACTCTAATTGTTGATACTCTGACAAATGCCCGTCGTCTGATGGGTGGCCTGAGGATGGTAACCCTTGAAGGTGATGTGGTTGAGAAGAGCGGTGCCATGGTGGGGGGTTCGAAACAGCGCTCAAGCGGTCTCTCATTTGCGGCTTCCGAGAAAGATAAGCTAGTAAAGCTTGCAGAAAAGATTACCGAGTATGATTCCAGACGAAGCACGGCAATAAAGAAACTGGACCAGATCGAGAGTCATATCTCACAGGTGAACCGCGAGATCCATGAGCATGACAAGGAGATCTCCAAGAAGGAGATGCACATCGAGGAGATTGCGGGTCGTGGCGAACGTCTATCGCAGCTCATCGAATCCAAGAATGCAGAGCTTCTCCAGATCGAGGAGTCCCGCAAGGAACTCAGGGAAGAGATGGATGCCGTTGTTTCCAGGAAGGAGGAACAGAGCAAGCTCGTGGAATCCCTGGAGGAGGACATATCCAAACTTGAAGAGAAACTTGCGGGATCCGAAGTTCCTGAACTCAACCGTCAGGCAGAGCAGCTTGATGAGGATATCAGGCGCCTTGACGGCAGGGTACGGGATATCGAATCGGATGTCAATGCACTGAAGCTTGATAGGGATTATGCGGCTTCGAGGATGGAAGAGAACCGTGAACTCATCAAGACAATGGATGAGAAGAAGTCCACTCATAAGGAGCGCGTCAAACAGCTGAAAGAGAAGATCACGGAGCTCGAAGGAGCGCTTCAGGAGAAAAAGCAGCGTGAGGATGAACTTGCAGAGGAGCTGAAGGAACTTCAGCAGGAACGTGCCAGGCTGCATGATGAACATATTGCCGTGAAGAAACAGTTCGACGAGACCAGGTCGAGGTTTGATGAATCCAGTCGCCAGAAGGTGGCGCTGGATGCCACAAAGGCTGCACTTGAGGAGCAGGTCCAGGAACTGGGTGAAGAACTGCTCAGGCGCGGTATCGAGGAAAGTGAAGAGGTCCCGAACTATGAGACAGTGCGCATGAGGATCGCTTCCATTGAAAGAGCAATGGAGAAACTCGAACCTGTTAACATGCGTGCAATTGACGAGTATGCCGAGGTGGAGCTGAGGCTGAACGAGCTTGTAACACGGCGTGACACTCTGTCTTCGGAAAGAGAGCAGATCCTGGAACGGATAAAGCAGTATGAAGAACTCAAAAAGGACACATTCATGGCCACTTTCCACGGGATAAACGAGCCTTTCAGGGAGATCTTCAACGAGCTTTCCGATGGTATCGGGGAACTTGTGCTTGATAGTTATGATGACCCATTCTCCGGTGGACTCACACTCAAAGCCCAGCCAAAGGAAAAGACACTCCAGCGCCTTGAAGCAATGTCCGGGGGAGAGAAGAGTCTTACAGCCCTTTCCTTTGTCTTTGCAATCCAGCAATACCGCCCGGCTCCTTTCTATGCATTTGACGAGATCGACATGTTCCTGGACGGTGCCAATGCGGGAAGGGTTGCCCAGCGTGTGAAAACGGCTGTCAGGAATGCGCAGTTCATTGTGGTCTCTTTGAGGAAGCCGATGATTGAGGCTGCAGAAAGGACCATCGGTGTTGCCATGCAGGAAAATAACATTACAAGTATCACGGGAGTGAAATTGCGTTGAACGAGATCATCGAAGATATGGATATTGCTCAGTCCGTGGAGGCAGTTCCTTTAACGGAAATATCTCTTCCTCTGACCATAGATCCTGAGTTCATGGCGACGCTCCGTGGACTTGGCGTGGACGAATCCCTGCTCGAATTCTCTGATGACGTGCTCAACGAGCCGGTGGAGATCCTCATGAACCTTGCGAAGAACGGGGATATCAATCCATGGGATATCGATATCGTAAATGTGACCGATATGTTCCTTGAGCGCATAGAGCAGATGCAGATGACGGACCTCAGGATATCCGGCAGGACCCTGTTGTACGCATCGATCCTTCTGCGAATGAAATCCACTGGTATGGTGCAGGAGGAAGAGGAGGAAGGCGACCTCGATATGTTCGAGGATGAACCGGACTTCTATGATGTCGAGGAGTATCCTGTTCCAAAACTCCCTATAAGGCGCCGCGCCACCCGCCCTGTTACATTGCAGGAACTCATTATGGAGCTGCAGAAGGCTGAGAAGGTTGAGACCCGAAGGAAGGACCGCAGGGTCCGTCACAGGCTTGAAGAGCGTTCTGCTGTGACTACGGACGATGTACTCGGGATCGCCCACGAGGAAGACATTCTCGGGCGTGTCAAGGCCCTTGCTGAAAGGCTCAGGAAGGACCTTGTGGAAAAGGAGTTCGTAGTACTTTCCGATCTGCTTGGCGATAACCGTTCCGAGAATATAATGACCTATGTATCTCTTTTATTCCTTGCTACTGACAAGAAGATATGGCTGGCACAGAAAGAATTGTTCGGCGAACTATATGTGTATCCGTTCGATAATATGCGGAACACTGTCTGAGGAATGTTGTATCGATCATGAAGGACAGGGAAACAATTGAAGCGGCTCTGTTTGCCGCAGGGTCAGCACTTGATATTGCGACCTTATCAAAACTTGTAGGCAAATCCAAAAAACAGGTAATTCCTGTTATGGGGATACTCATCAGTGAATACAGGGCACGTGAAAGCGGTGTCGAGATACTGGATCTTGGTGAACGCTATGTGATGCAGGTCAAGCCTGAATATGCCGAGATTGTGAGGCCGCTGGCTCCCAGGGAACTGAGTGCGCCAATGCTTCGTACCCTTTCGATGATCGCCTACCACCAGCCTCTTGTCCAGTCCGAGCTCATCGATATGAGGGGTAACTCTGCATATGATCATATACGTGAACTCAAGGAAAGAGGTCTTGTTGAGGCCGTGCCCCATGGAAGGACCAAACTCCTTCGTACCACTCCTCTTTTCGCGGACTATTTCGGACTCGGGTCCAACGATCCTGAACTCGTGAAGAAGAAGATAGTGGAACTATCAAAGGTGCAGAGCGGCCAGAGCGGCCTCAATAAGTGGCTTGGTCGCAGGTTCGTTGGTGTGACCCCAATGTATGAATCCCTCATGGAAATGTGCGGCATCAGGGATTATAAGGTAATCAATGCCTACGAGCCTACCGAAGAGGAACTGGAAGAGCTTGATGATGTCTATAAGCTTGTGATCTCCCGGGGCTATACCGAGCAGGTCAGCAGGCATTACGACGGTGAGATCATCGAAGTTGGCTCTACGACCTTTGACGATCTCATTGAGGCTGTCAGGCTGCTGGAAAATGTTGCCGACCAGGAGAAATTGAAGGAGAGCATTGAACTTATCGAGGATCTTAAGGAAAGGTATGCTTCCAAAGCCCTCGTATTCAGCAAAAAGGTTCGTCCGGCAACCGATATGGTTGCGCGTATCGTAAGCGACTTACGTCTTGGTGTATCTGCTGACGGGATCGTCATTGCTCCTGATTATGGTCTGTCCGGGGAGGGTCTGGATGTGAGTGAAGGGGCCGATATACTGGTGCCGACACACCGTAGTCTGGAAGGAAATCTCATCGAAAGGGTCTGCAACAAATATGATGCTGTGATAGGTGGCATGAAAGAATTTGAATCCTGATCCTTGGGTTCATTGACTGTAATTCTGAAGGTTTATTGGATGTACAATGCATTTATTTAAAAAGATATATAAACAAGAGGGTATAAGTTTATATACTGAATTGCTGAATATAACTCCTGCTTTAAATACGAGGATATACCATGTCAGATTATAACATAAAGATTGAAAATGTAGTAGCATCTACTAAGCTTGCAGAGGAATTCGATCTTACCAAGATAGAGGCCGAATTCGAGGGCGCTGAATATAACAAGCAAAAGTTCCCGGGACTTGTGTACAGGGTCTCTGACCCAAAGGCTGCATTTTTGGTCTTTACATCTGGAAAGGTGGTATGCACAGGGGCAAAGAATGTCGAGGACGTCCATACCGTCATAGGCAACATGGCAAAGAAACTCAATGATATCGGCATCAAGACCATAGACAATCCTGAGATCACCGTACAGAACATAGTTGCTTCTGCTGATCTTCAGGCAGTACTCAATCTGAATGCTATTGCAATAGGCCTTGGTCTTGAGAACATCGAATATGAACCTGAACAGTTCCCCGGACTTGTATATCGTATCGACGACCCGAAGGTAGTGGTACTCATCTTCAGCTCAGGCAAACTGGTAGTTACAGGCGGCAAATCTCCTGAGAATTGTGAGCAGGGTGTCGAGGTAGTAAGGCAGCAGCTCGATAGCATGGGTCTGCTCTAAGTCTGAGCTAAAATGACAAGTGTGAGTTCTTTGCCAAACGAAGATGTTTGTGTCCTGATACCGGCGTTAAACGAAGAAGCTACCATCGGGCAGCTGATAAAGGATTTTCGTTCCGAGGGCTTCGGCAATATCCTCGTAATGGATGGTCACAGTACTGACAGGACCCGCAAGATAGCGGAAAGCGAAGGTGCAAAGGTCATTGTCCAGAGCGGCAGGGGCAAAGGTCAGGCTATCCAGGAAGCCTTTGAACTTATCGACAGTGACTATGTCGTCATGGTTGACGGGGACGGCACATACCTTGCAAGTGATATACATGCAATCCTGGAACCTCTTCGCGAAGGCCGAGCTGACCAGGTCATAGGTAACAGGTTTGCAGATTATGAGGCCGGTGCCTTTACACACCTGAACCGTCTTGGTAATAGCATGCTCAATAAGTTATTCGGTTTTGCATATGGTCAGTGGCTTGACGACATACTTACAGGTTACAGGGGATACACCCGCAAGGCGATCAAATCCTTTGAACTTCGGGAAACCGGGTTTGAGATAGAGTCCGAGATGACCATTGATAGTATAAAGAAGGATCATAAGATTGAAGTTGTCCCAATTTCCTATCTAAAGAGGCATTCCAAAGCTGCCACCAAACTGAATCCGGTTAAGGATGGATTCAGGATAGGCCGGACCATTTATAAGATGGCAAAACTGCATAATCCCATGTTCTATTTCGGATTGATGGGTGGTCTTTTTATTCTGGCAGGTCTGATTACCGGTATCTATGTAGTTTCCGACTGGCTACAGGGCATTACCCGTGTTCCCCTCACAGTCCTCACGGCCCTGTTAATAATTGCCGGTTTCCAGATGTTCGTTTTCGGCATGCTGAGTGACCTTGTTGTTTCCCTTCACAGGGAAAATATGCGCACGTTGCGTAAGATCTCGGAAAACAGAAAGGAATGATTTCTCCGTTATCCTATTTTTTTCACGGCTATTTTTTGGATATAAATCAAGTTTTCGTGACTGGTTGTAAAGACAACTTTATTTGTTTTCAATTAATGTCTGGAATGTTGTATTTTCACTTGATTTTATGAAAAGTCTACTGTTTCTCTTTTCTCATTTTATTTTTTATACTAATCAGTGTTTTCATTTCTCTGTCCATGGTTAATAAACTAAACTTGACTTTATCTAAAGTTTGATTTTTGACAAGCCTTATATACGATTTGATTATTCTAAGGTACATCAAACACTGAGGTATATAACAATGACAATAGTAACAGATGCAAAAAATGGTAAGATCACAGAAGAGATGAAGATCGTTGCTGAAGTAGAAGGCAAAGACCCTGAATTCATCAGACGTGGTGTTGCGTCAGGAAGAATCGTAATCCCAATGACTCCATACAGGGACATCAAACTCTGTGGTATGGGTGAAGGTCTTACAACTAAGGTAAATGCATCCATTGGTGCATCATCAGATATCGTTGACCTTGACATGGAAGTACAGAAAGCAAAGGCTGCTGAAGCTGCTGGTGCAGACACACTTATGGAGCTCGGTACCGGTGGAGACTTCCTTGGTATCAGGAAAGCTGTATGTGACGCAATATCCCTTCCAGTGGGTTCAGTTCCACTCTATCAGGCATTCATCACCGCAGCAAAGAGAGACGGTTCCATTGTCCACATGACAGAGGACGACCTCTGGTATGCAACCGAGGAACAGGCAAAGCTCGGTACGAACTTCATGGCTATCCACACAGGTATCAACAACATTGTCCTTGACAGGTTGAAGGCACACGGCAGATACGGTGGTCTCTGTTCCCGTGGCGGTGCATTCATGAGCACATGGATGTTGCACAATGAGAAGGAAAACCCACTTTACGCAGAGTTCGATTACCTTTGTGAGATCCTCAAGGAACACGAAGTTACCCTTTCAACCGGAAACGGAATGCGTGCAGGTGCAGTTGCCGATGCAACCGACAGAGCACAGGTGCAGGAGCTCATCATCAACTCAGAATGCGCACAGAAAGCACACGACAAATACGACCTTCAGGTAATCGTAGAAGGACCAGGTCACGTACCACTTGACCAGGTAGAGATGAACGTCAAGCTCATGAAAGCAATGAGCGATGGAAAACCATTCTACATGCTCGGTCCACTCGTATCAGACATCGGTGCAGGCCGCGACCACATTGTAACAGCTATCGGTGCATCAGCTTCTGCAGCAGCAGGCTGTGACTTCCTATGTTACGTAACACCGGCAGAACACCTCGCACTTCCAAATCTCCAGGATGTAATTGAGGGTGTCAAGACCTCAAAGATCGCTGCTCACGTTGGTGACATGGTCAAGTACCCGGAAACAGCTCGTCAGGTTGACCTTGCAATGGGCAGGGCACGCGCAAAACTTGACTGGGAAGCACAGTACAAACTCGCACTCGACCCAGAACTTGCAAGAAAAACCAGGGACAGCAGATCTCCGGGCGACGAAGATGCATGTACTATGTGCGGTGACTTCTGCGCACTCAAGATCGTAAACCAGAACTACGACCTTTGCAAGTAATGCCAGCAGGCATTACTTTCCCTTACTTTTTTCTTTAGCCTCCAACTCGCTTACTTCTTTTTACCCGTAATCTGCGAGTTGCCTGACAGTTTTCTCATAGCAAACATTTCTTTTAGAGGGAAATACAAGTTCCCTGTTATGCCGATAATCACTCTGACCACTGACTTTGGCTCACTTTACCCTGCGGCACTCAAGGCAGTGATACTGGGAATCGAGTCCAAGGCAACAATAGTCGACATCAGCCACTCGATAGCCCGGGCAGATATACGTGCCGGGGCATTTGCATTGTACTCGGTGGTGGATTATTTTCCAGAAGGCACGGTCCATGTAGCAGTTGTTGACCCGGGTGTGGGGACCCAACGGAATTCTATAGTCATATCTTCCGGTGGTCAGTTCTTCGTGGGCCCGGACAATGGCCTCATGGTCCCGGCAGCTTTGAAGCTGGATGGCCTGCAGGTTTACAGGATTACGAACACAGGGATACTGGGGAAGGTTTCCGCCACTTTCCATGGCAGGGATATATTTGCCCGCATTGGGGCCTGCCTTGCGGGAGGCATGTCGCCGGAAAAGGTGGGAGAAATAACTGAGGAATATGTGCACCTGGATTTTGGTGATGTGGAAATCAGGGATGACTGTATTTCAGGTGAGGTCATCTATATTGACGATTTTGGCAATGTCATAACCAATATTCCAGAAGCTGCAGTGACGAATCTGGTGCGTTTCGGGGAAAATGTAAAGATATTTGACAGGAACGTGCCTTTCTTGCGGACTTATGCACTTGTGAGGGAGGGCGAATTGCTGGCACTGATAGGAAGCCATGGGTTCTTTGAGATTGCTGTGAATCGGGGAAGTGCGACATCAGTTCTTGGACTCAAAAATGGCGACATGATCGATGTCAGAGTCTGATATCGTATTTACATCCATTCGTAGTGTCTCATGACCTCAATGTTGAAGTCATACAGCAGGCTGTTCTCCACATATCCGAAGAAAAGGCATTTCCGGCACTCTTCTGACATAGCTTTCCTTTTTTCCCTTGTAGCTTCCCAGACATTTGCAATGCCATCTCTTATATGTCCGATAGGTTCTCTGTAGACGCGACAGTTCTCGATGCTCCCGTCTGCGGCAACATCAAGTATGATGTCGTTGGCATGGCAGGAATAACTAGTATTCAGATCTCTGGCCATTTTAAGATAGGTCAGGGAGTTGATGATGGGGTATCCTTCTTTTTTCATCTCCATGATTCTGTCGACGGCCCTGCGATACTTTTCCGGGTCCCTTATGCCAAGCTCGTCCCAGGTATCGTTCCCGATGCTGCCGAACTCGTACATCGGCTCGAAGGATATCTTGACGTCCAGGTCCCTGGCAAGCTGTACGAGTTCCTCTATATCGTCAAGGTTTTTCCCGCTGATAACGCAGTTCAAAAGCAAGGGGTTTTTCAGTGTCTCTTTTGCCCTGATGATGCCCGGCAGTATCCTGTCAAATTCGATCCCTCTTATTTCCCTGTAGCTGGATATGCCGTCAACGGAAACCGAAAGGTAATCCAGGTGTCCAAGGTCGCCAATCCTTTTTTCCAGCAGCAGCCCGTTGGTTATTAGCGATGTTATCATCCCCAGGTCTTTGGCATGAGCCAGTATCTCAGGCAGGTCTTCCCTGAGCAGGGGCTCGACGGTCCATGCATTATAAGCAAGTATGCCAAATGCCCTTGCCTCGTCAAGCAAACTGAATATCTCTTCGAGCTCCATCTGTGGCCCACCCTCTTTCCAGTATTCGCAGAAGCTGCACTTCATATTGCATCTGGAGTTGATGGCGTGTGAGAGTACGAAAGGTCTTTTTTTTACCCGCATCTGCCAGAGGGCCTTTGCGGCAATTACAGGTGAGAATGTTGTCATTTTGTATCTCTAATGTTTCTTCCGGGTTTTTAACTGCTTGGTCGGCAAACACTTATCAAGTATCCTTTTTTTACTTCCACTATCCGTTGATATAAAAACCATTTGTAAATAATAATTATGTAATACGAATAAATAAGACGATAGTCCCAAAGGTATATATATCAATATTTCCGTATGCACAAGTATTACAAATGAGAACATTTTTCATATCGGATCAATGTTCCATTAAACAAAAAGAGGAACTAGAATGCATATACCGGATTCATTTATGCCTTTAAGCCAGGCAATCATCTATTGGGTCATTGCCCTTCCCTTTATCTTTATGTCAGTTAAATGGGCACGGAAAGAACTCGATGATACAAAAGTACCGATACTCGCAGCACTCGCTGCCGGCATCTTCGCAATACAGGCACTGAACATCCCGATCGGCATGGGTACCAGTGGTCATATGGTTGGAGCAGCCCTTGTGGCCATCATTTTCGGTAGTCCCATGGCGGGTGTGCTCGTACTCACACTCGTCCTGCTTGTCCAGGGATTTGTGTTTGCCGATGGCGGCATCACCGTGATGGGTGCAAACATACTCAACATGGGTGTCATCTCTGGATTTGTGGGCTACTACACATTTGTCGCTCTCAGAAAGGGCAAGCTTAGCATTGCGGTTTCGGCCTTCATGGGTGCATGGCTCGGTCTCTTCGTATCAGCCCTTGCAACTGCCGTTGAGATGTACATTGCAGGGACCTTCCCGCTTGTCGCAGGGCTTACAGCAATGGGTCTGTATCATCTTATCATAGGATTCGTAGGTGAAGGCCTCATCACTGCCATAGTGATAACAGCGATCCTGAAATCAAGACCTGATCTGCTCGAGAATTCCTTTCTGAACTCCGAGTCAAGGGGTGTGGCAGCATGAGCGCGACCAT
The DNA here is from genome assembly GCA_033549165.1 of Methanolobus sp. GTDB lineage: Archaea > Halobacteriota > Methanosarcinia > Methanosarcinales > Methanosarcinaceae > Methanolobus. The sequence continues at coordinate 16,823 of JAWSUM010000024.1, read as the reverse complement.
GTCAGGAAACAATATGAAGTTCCTTTATGCAGGAATAGCCATTGCACTGTTGATATCTGTTCTTGCACCTTTCCTTGCCTCTCCAGATCCGGATGGTCTTGAGAGTGCGGCATATGGCGTAATTGATGAAGCAAAGATGACTGCCATGGAAGAGATGGCCCCCGTGTTCGAATCTCCTATGCCTGACTATGCCATAGAGGGTATGGGCAAGACAGGCGAAGTTGCAGCCATTGTAGCAGGAACGCTTGCGGTATTGGTAATTGGTTTTGCCCTTGGGAAAGCATTAAAGAAATAATCCTTTCACTTTCTGATGATAAGGAGGTGTGGTCCTTATCTTCTTTTTCATCTCTTTTTACCTAACGGCATTTAAATTACGGCTACAAGTATCAGAATTGCAGCTGTGGTTACTAGAAAAAAGATATCTTTTGGCCTCATTTTGTTCCTGTGCATATATATACTGGCTGTATCGTTCCCGTAACCTCTGCAAAGCATGCTGATATATGTCCTCTCTCCCTGTTCATAGGAACGGATGAACAACGAGCTAATGGTGTATCCTACCTGTTCGAGTACCCATCTGCGCGGTACTTTCTTGTTCCATATGTCAAAAAGGCGGGTCTGCTGGGCTGTTCTGATGCGCTTGAGCATTATCCAGAATACGAAGAGGTACCTGACCATCATTGTCAGAAGAAGTGTGAATTCCCTTGGAATCCCCAGGCGTCTTGCGGACACTACCATGTCGTTCATCTTCATTGTTGATGAGAGTAGTACGATGGAAGTCACACAGACAATGTACTTCGCAAGAAGTGTGAGGCCGAAGTATATGCCTTCATAGGTCATTGTGATCCCGAATGGAAGCTCTGTATATACAGTGAATGTATCAATAAAGGGTTGTCTCACAAAAGGTTGTATCAGGACCATTGCCAGTCCGAAGGGCAGCACGGCGAGGAATCTGACAAGCACGTAGACAAGGTTCAGCCTTGCCAGCAGTATGAGGATGATAAGGTACAGCTCAATTGCTGCAAGGCGAATGAAATTGCTGTCATCTATGCGCGGAAGGCTTACAGCAAAGACTATGATCGCAATTATTGCAAGTATCTTGACCCTTCCGTCCAGCCGGTGAACCGGACTGTTCCTGTAGGATTCCCTTTCAATGTCAGTAAGCGTTATCTGCATTTTCCTGCCTTTGCTTCTCTGCCTGCATTCCCAGAAGGCGCAGTATCTCGTCCCTTGCATCGGATGGTGTTATCTTTATATCCACTTCGATCCCGCTTTCCAGTAACAGTTCGAAAACCTCCGCAATCCTGGGCATCCTGAGGTGAGCGTTTTCCAGGATATCATGTTTTTTGAATATCTCCCTGGCAGTACCTTCGGCTTCGATCCGGCCATGGTGTATGATATAGACCCTGTCTGCGAAGAGGGGCACAATGTCCACGTCATGCGTGGAAAGTATTACAGTAATCCCGAGATCCCTGTTCATCTTCTCAATGACACTTATCACCTGATTGGCTGTCAGGGGATCAAGTCCGGCGGTGGGCTCGTCAAGTACGACTACCTGGGGCCGCATGGCAAGTATCCCGGCGATGGCGACAAGTTTTTTCTGTCCTCCGCTGAGGTGATGGGGTGAGCGCTCCTCAAAACCGGACATGTGTACAAGTTCAAGGGCTTCGGCAACCCTGCTCTCAACTTCTTTTTCCGGCAGGCCCATGTTCATTGGTCCGAAGGCAACATCCTGTTCAACAGTGGGGGCCAGTATCTGGTCATCAGGGTTCTGGAAAACGATTCCCACCGTCTGCCTTACTTCTTTTATGTTCTTCCTGGAGATCTCATGTCCGTTAACGAAGACCTGGCCGGAGCCTGGCCTGAGTATGCCGTTCAGGTGTTTGAACAGCGTCGACTTTCCGGCACCATTGGCTCCGAGGAGCGCTATTTTTTCTCCGGGATATATCCTCAGGTTGACATTGTCAAGAGCTCTTGTTTTGCTGCTTGCATAGAAATATGAGGTATCCTTCAGTTCTATAACAGGGGTATCGGGTGTCATGTTGATCGATCGCTATATTTGTCACGTGAATAAGGATCATGTTTACGGAGATGGCATGTTTGGTTCTACATAAGGATGCTGTTATAAATAGTTGTTTAGTGTTACCGATCTTGCAGTTTATCATATCTATTCTATTGTGCTGACCATGTGATTACCTGTCCGGCTGCAAAGCAGTAATGTTTGATACAGAAAGTAAAAAGTAGTCTGGGGCGCTAAAATATATCTAGTAACAGGACAAATAATAAAATGATGTTCAAAAAACTCCGCCGATACATTACTATTTTCCGTGTTTTCTCAAAATACAATCTCTTCAGTCTTTTATACAGCGAAGTCAACAGCTACTACGTATCCAACAAACGTAATTTCTGTGTGCTGGATGTGAAGAGAAGGAGAAAGGCCAAAAACTTAAGGATGGCTCTGGAAGAACTCGGACCTACATTTGTAAAACTGGGACAGATACTGAGCAAAAGGCCTGATATCGTCCCTCCTGTATATGTGGAAGAACTATCTGATCTCCAGGACAATGTCCGGTCAGTTGATTTTGGATCGATGAAAGCGGCCTTCGGAGGCTTTCAGTGCAGAGTGGACGGTTCTGATCAGGAGGAAAGTGATTTCGATGTGCTGGATATCTTTGATCAGTTCAACACTACTCCCATAGCATCTGCTTCTGTTGCACAGGTATATGAGGCCGTACTTGACGGGAAAAGAGTTGCTGTAAAGATCATACGTCCTGGTTTAATCGATACCATAAATCTCGACCTGGACATACTCGATGATATGAAACCTCTTATCGTGAGGATCCTGGGTCTTGGTAGCAATTTCGATATAGATGCCTTCCTGTTTGAGTTCAGGGACCTGTTGAACCGGGAGATCGATCTTAGGAACGAGGCAAGGAATATCAAGCGTTTCAGGGATAATTTCGAGGACGTAAAGGAGGTGCATGTCCCTGCTGTCTACGACGAATATTCCAATGAGAGTGTCCTGATCATGGATTATATGGAAGGTGTTCCTGTCAGGAAGCTTTCACAGATCCCTGCTGAGAAAAGGAAGTGGTATGCAAAGATCATCAGTCAGAGCTACCTTAAACAGGTTTACCTTGATGGTTTCTATCATGCAGACCCTCATAGCTCCAACATCCTGATTCAGGAAGACGGCATAGCCTACATTGATTTTGGTGCAGTGGGAATCCTTGATGATGAGCTGCGTCGCAATATGCTGAACCTTTTCTATGGGATCTACAAGAAAAAAGTGGACATAGTCTTTGAGGCATTCCTGAAGATATCCGGGGTGTACAAAGAAGATATCGATGTGCGCCGTTTCAAAATAGATCTTGATGATATCATCTCGAAGCAGAATTACTCCGTGGGTGAGAGGCAAAGCGATAACTACGCAACACTGGGTCTGAAATACAACCTCTCGCTCCCCAGTGAGTTCTCAACCCTTGAGAGAGCATTGATACTCATCGAAGCCAATTGCTTTGAGCTTGACCCGAAGTTCAACCTGCTGGAAAATGCAAAGGAGATCATCACCCAGGTATTCCTTAAGCGTTATTCTCCTTTCGAAGCTGCCGAGTACCTCCAGCTTGAAGGGGACCGCTACCTGGAGATCGTGAGAAACCTGCCTCAGGGTGTGAATGATGTGATCGAGACGATAAGGGGATACAGGATCGAGAGGTTCGAGCAGAAGAGCCAGGAAATCAAGCGTTACCGGACTGTCGACACGGCCCTGAAATATATCTTTCTGCTGGCAATCCTGCTTTCTTCGGCATACCTGGCCGTAAACGGTGGAGGATATCTTCCAACCATGGGTGTTGTCGGATTCAGCGGTGCTATTGTTCTTTTTGGAATGATGTTTTTCAAGGGTGATTGAAGCTAGGGCTTTGCAGATCCCTCTTCTTCATCTTCTTTCTGTTTTCCAGACATACCTTCTATATCATCAACGCGAGGTCACAGATACTTAAGGAAAACAACAGTTATGTGTCATAGCGTCCTTGCACCTTTGCGTTCTTTTAGATAAGCTGGGTCTGTAGATTTGAAGATTCTAAGCGACCGGGCCTTTACAGGGTCGAAGTTATCACTGCTATACTATCCTGCCTGCGTATGGACTTGCAGTTAAGACTCATTTCTGCAATTTAATCAAAGTGCCAGATATTCAAGGAATCTGACCTGTAAAAAAAGAAGGTGTTGCTCGCACAGGGCGAGCAAAGTAGTTTGTTCTTATCCGAAGAGTGCACCGAGGCCGGCCATTCCGTCCTCTTCTGCTTCTTCTGCTGTTTCTTCTTCTGCAGCTGCCTCTTCTACGGCAGGTGCTGCTTCTGCTGCTACTGGTGCGGCTGCTGGTGCAGCTGCTACTGCTGCGGTTGCCATTGCCTCTTCGATGTCTACATCTTCAAGAGCTGCAATGAGTGCCTTTGCACGTGCATCGTTAACTTCTATACCTGCTGCCTGAAGTACGGCAGTAACTGTTTCTTCTGTAATGTCTTTACCAGCTTTGTGCAATAAAAGTGCTGCATATATGTATTCCATGTGAAATCACCTTTTGTTTATCAATGTAATCTTATGTAAATGTCTAATCCTTATTCTCATCCAAAGAGTGCTCCGAGGCCGGCCATTCCTTCCTCTTCTGAATCCTCTTCTTCTTCCTTCTCTTCGGCTGCTTCCTCTGCTTCAGCAGTCTCGGACACTGCTGCTGTAGCAGCAGCTGTAGCCCTTGCGCCAAGAACTTCTTTCAGTTCATCGTCAACAGCTTCTTCGTTATTGGATGATGCTGATGCTGCAACTGAAAGCATCTGAGCGTGTGCTTTTCCAAGCAAGACACCCATGATATCCGGCTCGAACACCGTTGCGTTGATTCCCAGGTTGTGTGACTCTGTTGCAGCCTTTGAGATTATCGCAGTGATGTTGTCCTTTGTTGTGTACGTTGCATTGACTGACAGGTTGAATGCCTGCTGAGTTGCAAGAATGATGTCTGAGAAGTATTTGCTCTCATCGATCGCCAGAACATCCGGTGTGAATACAGCTCCAGCTTCCAGGACTGCTCTGAGATCAAGACCTACTGTTACGGGGTATATCTCAAGCCTTGTAAGCATGGCTGCCAGTTTCTGTGAAACGACCTCGCCTGCTTTTGCAACGGTCTTCGTCTCTTTGACGACTACTTTTCCACCATCGATCGACGCAGGTATTCCGACGCTTTGCAGATCTCCCAGTATTGGTCCAGGTGGAAAACTTGTCGGGCCAGACTGAACCACTATGTCATTAGGTGCGATTGCCCCGCCTTTTATGGGAGATGGGCTTTTGCTCTGCTCAAGTACCTTGTAGAGCTTGAAAGGGTTGTTCTCGGTGAACACAAGAGCGGTCTGTACGTCAATGTACTCATCCATTTTCTTGACGTCATCGCTTGACTCGTCAAGTGCTCTCTTGATAAGCGTGTTCCTGGCCACCTTCAAAACAGCTGTTCCCTGGAGACTCCTTCTCATCTTCTGGAGCTGTTTTGCAGGAATACCGCTGATACCTACTACTCCGAACAGAGGATAGTTGTTTATGAGTTCCTTTATGTCCTCAACTTCTTTCTTCTTCCATTGAGGCACATGTTCTGTGTGGTGAACTTCTTCCATTTACATCACCTTCATGGATTTACCCATAGTAGTCGTAACATAGATCGACCTGATGTTATGCTTTCCCTTTTCCAGGGATTGCTCGACTCTATTCAGAACAGTTTCGACATTTTCTGCCAGTTTGTTAATGTCCATATCCTTGCGTCCGACTGAAACGTGGAACGTAAGCTTGTCTTTGGACCTTATCCTTATAGAACTCCTTGCATTGTTCACAAGATCACCAACGTTCTTGCCGGGTGGCAGGGGTGTTGGCATCTTTCCTCTCGGACCCAGGATAGCACCCAGGTTCTTACCGATCTGGGCCATGTACTGAACCTCTGCAATGAAGAAGTCACACTCATTGGCAATGCTTCTTGCACGTGCTTTGTCTGAACCGAGTTCAGCAAGGTCTTCTTCTCCGAAGACATACTCGACACCTGCTTCCTTTGCCTGGAGGCCTACTTCTCCTTTCGCAAATACAGCAATCTTGAGGTCCTTTCCAAGACCGTGCGGCAATAAGATCTCCTCATCGACACGATTTTTGGGTTGACTCATGTCAAGATTTTTCAAGTTAATTGCAAGGTCTATGCTTTCCGCGAAATTACGCTGCGGTGATTCCTGCAATAACCCATTAATTGCATCTATTATATTTTGTTCTGCCATTCTTTACCTCCCGTAGTTTGAACATCATGTTCAGGCAGGACCATTTCGGTCTACTACGGCTATTTTGTTCGAGTCCATCGGACTAAACACTATAGTCTAATGGGCTCTCCTTTATCTAAGCAATAGCTTTAAACTTAACGGTTGCAGCTGAATTTTGCCTGGGATTACCAGGCTTCATTTGCAAGCACTTCGTCGAATTTGCCTTCATCTATCTCTTTCTGGCATTCTCTTGCGTGCATTCCTTCAGCAGTGACGCCCATTGGTACGCATGCTCCAAGGACTTCTTTTACAGCTGCCTTTAATGTATAGGCAAGTACGTCGTCCTTTTTCATACGGGCTATCTTTGCAGCCTGGGGTATGGTGAGGTCGCCAACGACTTCAGTTCCGGACAGGCCTGAACCCTTCTGAATGCCAAGCTCCTGCAAGATCAATGCAGCAGTTGGCGGCGTACCGACTTCAATCTCGAATGTCTTGTCCGCAGCAACTATTACTTTGACCGGGACCTGCATCCCGTTGAAATCTCTTGTTTTCTCATTGATCTTATCGATCACGTCTTTGACGTTGATCCCGAGGGGTCCAAGGGCCGGACCAAGTGGTGGTCCGGGATTTGCCTTTCCTCCAGGGACCAGTGCTTCAACAACATTTGCCATTTGAATATCACCGTTGGATTCTAATTATTGATAATTGTATCAGGAGTTTTCCTCTTCTTCTTTCCTGAGGACTCTTACAGTATCGCCACGAATAGTTATAGGTATCGGTACGACAGCATCAAAGAGCTCGACTGTAATCTCTTCATGACCTTCATCCACTCTCTTGACACGTGCCCTCTCTCCTTTGAATGGTCCGGATGTGACCTCGATGATCGCACCCTCTGTGATGCCTGTGACAGTTGGTTTCGGTGTAAGGAAATGGGATATCTCCTCTATGGTTGATCTTCCTTTAACTACTGCCCTTGCATGTGGGACCGTCTGGATCGCCTGCTCTACCACGCCTGGCTCAGGAGCTTCGATAAGCACGTATCCCTTGAGTTCATCGGGTGCAATGATGGCCCTGATGTCCAGGTGATCCTTCCTTGCAACCTGTGTTATCATATTTGCGACGGAACGTTCTTGGTTTGCAGTAGTTTTTACAACGAATATTACGGATTCTTCCACCATGCTTACACCAATTGTGGTATCTCTACCAGCAATACATATATCAGGAATCCAAGGAACCCGATCGCAAGAATTCCAAGTCCGGCAACCTTTGCAATCGTCTGGAACTCTTCTCGTGAAGGTTTCTTTGTCAGTTTGAGGACCCTTAAGTATGTCTTCAGGGTCTGGCCCATGTTACTGTTCAGTTTGTTTAGATCAAATGCATTTTCTGCCAAGTACATCACAACCGGTCATGACTGATGATTATATAAGAATGGATTGTTTGAGGCTGCTTTGAAATATAAGCATTTCTATTGAATGCAGGATTACAGCGCCACCTAAATAACGTCAATAATAAAATACTTTTCGATTGAAGGTGATATTATCACCGTTCAACCGTTATCTTACAAAAGCAGGAATATTATTTTACGAAATCGATCCCGTATCTTCTGGTCACGTTCTTTGCGCCACCGTGGCCGTATATCTGTGGGGATTTCACTCCGGTCACGACGATCATTGTACGTACGGTCTGCTCAAGTGAGTTGTCGATCTGAGCTCCCCAGATAAGTCTTGCATCAGGGTCGATGCGACTGTATACTTCCTGTACGACACTCTCTGCCTCCGCAATGGTCATATCGGGTCCGCCGACGACATTTACAAGGGCTGAGGTTGCACCGGATATGTCCACATCGAGCAGTGGGCTGCGAAGTGCTTTCTGCACCGATTCCACAGCTTTCATCTCACCGTCTGCCTCGCCGAGTCCGATCATAGCGACACCGCCGTTCTGCATCACAGTCCTCACATCAGCGAAGTCAAGATTTACAAGACCTGGTTTTGTGATAAGTTCTGTAATACCTTTAACAGCTCTCATCAGCACTTCGTCGGATACCTTGAATGCTGCCTGAAGTGGAAGTCTTGGGACTACCTCGAGAAGCTTGTCGTTGGGCACGACAATGACCGTGTCAGCGACCTCTCTCAATCTTTCGAGGCCTGCTTCGGCGTTTGTACGTCTTACATGTCCTTCCACTCCGAATGGGAGTGTGACAACAGCAATGGTCAATGCCCCTGCATCCCTTGCAGCCTCGGCAACAACCGGTGCGGAACCCGTTCCGGTTCCTCCGCCAAGCCCTGCAGTAATGAACACCATATCACTGCCGGATACGGCATCGGCAATATCATCTACACTTTCAAGAGCTGCATCCTCTCCTATCTGTGGGAGGCTGCCTGCGCCGAGTCCTCTTGTCTTTTTTCTTCCGATAAGTATCTTCCTGTCAGCGTTAATATCCAGAAGATGCTGTGCATCTGTGTTAAGGGCAATAAGCTCAGCGCCCTTTATTCCTTCATCTGCCATTCTCTGGGCACTGTTGGATCCGCCGCCGCCGCAACCTATTACTTTTATGTTGGTCTGCAGTTCACGTAACAGTTCTTCCAGCTCGGCATTGATGCCTTTGTGGTCAGGGGCTGTAGCCGAACTGCGAAGATGCGATTCCTGTTCTGATCTAGCCAGTGCCTCTTCTACTATGGATTTCATCTTTTTTCCCTCAAGTGAAAATCGTATGTTTAACTCCGGGTAGGGTTATTTAGTGGGTTGATTAATGGGATTTCTTTGATCTTTCGGACATGGACCAGTTCCGGCCCTATCGTTTTTCCATTAACTGTAACTGTTTCCCTGTTTGCCAGTTTACCGTACAGCGGACCGGGGTTTACGCCCATCTCTTTTGCCATTTTGGGACTGAATCTTTCGGTAACTATGTACAGCAGATTCTCCTGTGGGACATATTTAACTTCATAATGCTCTTTTAGTATTTTAATGCATTCGTTTGTGATATCCTGCATCGTAATTTTGATATGTTCCGCAAGACAAAGCATGTGATTCGATATTGTTCCGTTCTCTCTTTCCAGATAAACAATCGGAAATCCTTCAAGGGTATCTAAAAATGTTTCCCGATCTGTGACAACAGTTTCCTGCAACAGTTTTTCGCTTAGTTCTATCTCTATGATATTGTTACTTTCTTGCACACTATCCTTTATACTGCTTGATTTACTCCTTAATGTGTCTGATATCCTAAGCCTGCTGCCAGGGCACAGCTCCTCTGCCATTTTTCTTATTTTGAGAAACCTGTCCCAGTCCAGACCTTTCAGTTCCTTGATGTCCCCTTCACGCAGCAAGGGGTGCCCCAGTTCCCGGATGATTTCCTGCATCCTTTCCTTCTCAGAGGATTGCATCGATTTCCTGTCGAAGTAAGCAAAATCAGCTCTTGATTTCTCAAAAGCTTGCTTCACAAAATCTTTGTCTATATCGGCTAGCTGATAATCCGGGAAATTATGTCCAAATGTAATGTTCTCTTCAAGCAGAATACTTGTCTGCCTGCTTGCATAGTGCCCTCCTCCAAAACCAATGGCAATAGGTGTTTTTTCCTCTTTTGAGTTCAGTATGGCCTCTGCAACTATCCTCCCTGCTTCGGGGTCTGACCACTGTTCTTCTCCGCTACCAATTTCCGCATATACCATTGGAGTTCGGATATCCGTGGGGCCGTGGTGTGTGGACTCCATGTTCACTTCATAGCCGGTTGAATCTGCAAGTTTTTGCATGTTCTTCAGGATGGAGCGCATGGTGTGGGGGGCAGGTACCGACAACTCGAAAGGATGCCCTCCAAAATCAGCACTTTTGACGTTACCTGTGAAGTGTGCGGTAAGCACGGATCTTCCGTCATTGCTTTTGTGTTTGGAGGCAACTATTATGAGGTCCGTATCAAATCCGAATCTTTTCATCTTCTCATCGATACGGTCCTGGTAAATATGATGCTGGTCAATTTCTATAATGCGATACTCTCTATTCTCATGAACGCAGACCAGTTCGTCCCATGATTCCGGAAGTTCCTCTATGGTTTTCCATTTTCCTGATAAAAGCAGATGCTCTTTGATGTTCAGGCCTGCCCGGTCTACTGTCGAACATAGTATATTGATTTTCTTTTCATTCATGAATTTTGGGCAAGTGTATTACTTTATATTGATATAGCTTGTTCCGTTGGTTTTATATTTTTTTTGGTTATTTTATAATTTTCCCCTTTTAGCAATATCCTGAGGGAAGTGATACTCACTTATTTCAGTAAATTTAAGACATATTGTGGTATCTGTATGGTTTGATCTCAGAAAAGTAGAATTATGTTTAAATATACTAATACTAGTGAAGTGATGATGTGGGTAATATTACAATTGATAATGTTATTATTGACTGGCTAGGGCACGCAGGCTTTATGATCAAGGCAGATGGCTTGGTGATCTATATTGATCCTTATATTTTGCCTGATACTATTTCCTTGGAAGATATGGCGGATATCATCCTGATAACGCATGAGCATGACTTCCATTGTTATCCAGAGTCTATCAGGAGGGTCCGTAAATCGGATACAACTACTCTCATACCTGAGAATATGAGTCTGCAGTTCAGGGGTGACGCGAGGCGGATCGTAGAAGGTGATTCCCTTACCGGTGAATTGTCTATAAAAGGTGTAGGTATTGAAGTAGTTCCGGCCTATAGCAGGGAATCTTCCCTTCATCCGCGCGGTGAAGGGCTTGGCTATATTGTTGAGGTGGGCGGTATGAGGATATATCATGCCGGTGATACGGACCTCATACCCGAGATGAGCAATGTCTCTGCTGATGTTGCATTGCTTCCCATTGGAGGTACTTCCACAATGGATGAAGAACAGGCCTCCGAGGCAGCTGTTGTACTTTCTCCAAAGGTTGTCATCCCCATGCATTATGGTACAGGCGATACAGCGGCAGAACCTGAAAAGTTCCGGGAACTGGTTAAAGAGAAAGCTCCGGGGATAGATGTTGTGATCCTTTGATCGCGTGAACAGGCAGGATATCCATGGCTAAACACAGGCACAAAAAAAAGGCCGTCGCAAAGGAAATAGCGTTTGAACGCATAAATTACCTGTTCGACATTGCTGGCAGGGAATATCAGGAAAATCCTGACAGGAGTGACAGGTATGTGTCCCTTGCAAAGAAGATCGGAATGCGTTACCGTGTAAGTATCCCTTCTGAACTGAAAAGGAGGATGTGCAAAGGGTGCGGCTCTTTTCTGGCTCCCGGTGGTAACTGCAGGGTACGTTTGAAGGGTGGACTCCTTATCATCACATGCATGAAATGCGGCAAGGTGCAGAGGTACCTGCTGCCGCAAGAAAAGGCGGTTTCTGACTCGTCAGTTGAAAAGTGCCAGTAATCTGGTTATCACGTATGCAACAACAAACATAACTATGCCCATGGTGAGGTAGAGAAAGATGTTCTTGAATACTACATCTTTTTCGGATCCTGGTTTTATGCCAAATCCTCCCCGGCATCCACCTGAGCCGCAAGAGTTGCAGGCTATGTTCTTATTAGTGGGATTCCGGGGTGTCTTGTCGAGCACCGGGAGTAAGATCTTTTCTGACATTAGTAGCCACTATGTTCTCATTTGATTTAGTTATTTCCGAAACGGCAATTTATGGATAATAAGGATTGAGCGACGAGAGGGGGATTCGAACCCCCGAGGCGCATAGCACCACAGGATTAGCAATCCTGCGCCATACCGGGCTTGGCTATCTCGTCAAAAAGCGAGTTCATTCCTTAATGCAATTCATCTATTTAATGCTTTCCGACTTTGTTGAAGTGACGAGCATGCCGCAAGTCGTTGTTTTTCACATTCCCAAGTAGTCTGTGACCTCTTCTCCGCCCCGCGGCCCTACAAGCGACGGCTGTCTACGGTAGGTCTGCTCCCTTCCGGGCCTGGACTGGTTCCCGCAGTTAAGATATAAAAACAAGTTCTCCAACAAGCCCTTATACCAACACCATCCAAGCAGGACGGGGTTTCTCAGTTGAGGTCACAGGTTTGAAAATGATCCGAACATCTCCTATTGGCTTCGTCTCCCGCATATCGGCGATTTCGGGTTACAGGTAACGCCGGCCTACCCAGACTAGCCCGCCACCTCCTACATACGCATAACTGTTTATAAATGTATCCTTTGCCATTTATGAAAATCAGGCAAGAATTTAAGCAAGAAAACAATTATAATATGTAGTTCTAATTACTATGGGAGGCAAAAAATGGAAGACTTGATCGGATTTGTAAGCGGTAATAAAAATCGTCAGAAACTACTTGCTCTGCTGGGGTCAAAGAACAAGCTCGATGCAGAGAAGATGGCCAAGAACATGCATGTGGCTTATCCCTCAGTGAACAAGATAATTCAGGAATTGCTTGAAAAGGGTCTTATAAAGAAGGATGAAAACATCTACAGTTTAACAGAACTCGGGGAATCGGTCGAGAGAAAGATTCAGAGCATCTGAATCTCTTCTTACTTGATGAGCTAGATCAGTGTATCTGTACGCAATTTAATTCCTTCTTCTGTAATTGCGTACTCTTTCACAGATCTCTTGTGTTTTGTTCCCCTTGATTTTATTATACAC
>JAWSUM010000024.1:0-3936 GCA_033549165.1 Methanolobus sp. | reverse complement strand
CTGGAGTTGTGGAGGACGACAACCGAATCCATCAAAAAGGCAACATCTATCTTCTCCTCGCCCGGCCCCTCGGGGGGGTTTACTTCGGTTGTGAAAAGTGATGTAATGTTCTTGCTTTTAAGGTAGCTTGTAAGTGAGTGGATGTATGCCCGTAATTTCAGGTTGTCGGATATGGACATCTCTAAATTGTTAATACCATCAAAGAATACTCTGCGAGCATGCATCTCTTCTATGGTGTTCTTAATGTGTACGGAATGTTCTGCAGGATATATATTGCCCGGATTGGTGCAAATGAATTGCAGCAGTCCGTTCTCAATGTAAGGTTCAAGGTCCCATCCCATTCTTTTTGCATCCATTATCAATTGATGGGGTGAATCCTCAAAAGTGATTATCAGGCCTGGCTCCCGGTTCTCAAGTCCACGGTATATGAATTGAAGTCCGAAGATCTTTTTCCCGGTGCCCGGTCTTCCAGCGATAAGGGTGCTGCTATATTTAAGCAAGCCTCCTCCAAGCATTGCGTCCAGGCCCGGTATGCCAGCTTCAACACGCAGATCATCAAGTCTGAAATCATTCTCTGGTTTTATGGGTGGATAGACAGTGAAACCGCCTGATGTTATGTCATACAGGTATTTGCAGGAGGTGATCTCGGAACGTTTCCCGGGGTCAATTCCTCGCATTTTTATAAATTCCAGGTAGTGGTCTGCTCTTGAGCCGTTCTCTCCTCTTGAAAGGTAGATGATCCCGTCAGAAAGGTGACTTGCCACTGATTGGTGTAACTCAGACTTTACAAGCTCTCCTACAAGCAAAGTGAGCATGTCCCTCTCCTGAAGCATTGAATCCAGTGTGTAGAAAAAACGTCTCCTTTCCTGTTCCACGAACCCGAATCCCAGGGGAGTGATCGGGTCTATGACCAGTCTGTCAGGCTTGATAGATTCTATCACATTGCCGATGTCTATCAATGTTGTCAAAGGGTCCTTTTCAGAAACTTGCCGGTTTATTGGATGTACTTCAAAAGAGTCGTCGAAGAAATCAAGGGTGGAATGGTACATTTTTAATTTATTTATCTTGGAAGTGGTTATCGGGATATATAATGTCGTTTCTCCCTGTTTGGATGCTTCTGAAAGCATCTGCAGGGACATTATGGTTTTTCCTACTCCTGCTGTGCCGGCTATCAGCAGTGTTGCAGGTGACTTGAAACCTCCCAGTAACTCGTCAAGGCTTTCAATTCCACAGGATATGTTCTTCAGTTCTTCCATTTTTATCTTCTATGCTTTTTATGTAGCTGGATTTTAACCGCATTTTATTCGCAAAATTAAAATATATTTTAATTATATTTATCTATAGGTGATATCATGAATTATCGATGTCCTATGTGTGAAGGAAAAATGAACCGGTGGAGATATCCGGTGCTTAAGAGGCATGACCACTTCGGTCGTGCGCTTGCCATATATAAGTGTGTGGAGTGCGGTCATGAGGAAACATATCCGGATCTGTAACTCTTATGTCTGGCTATTATTCCTGTCAGAACATTGAATATACTTCTTCGTGCGGATGTATGACAAAGCCTTCCGGGGTGATGTCATACGGATGGATCTTTTTGCTGTGGTCGGATCCTCGCATCTTGTAGATCTCCATGCTTCGCATGCGCACGTTCTCATGTCTTTTGTAGTACAGGACTATGGTCCCGTCGGTCACGAAGTTCTCAACACCGAACCTTGATGGATTTTCTTCATCAACCAGTTCACAGGTCATCATGGAAGTCAGGCCAATGACTTCAAGCGTAGTACTTAATTTCAGGAGTTCTATTCTTATCTTGGCTGGGTCCTGCAGGTAGAAACTTACTGAAGTAGTTGAGTCTATTAGTGCTCGTTTGGCGTTTATCTCTTCCTGGGTGGCGATTATCTGATCCATCATCGAGCGTATGTCGAAGGGGCGGACATCCACATATTTTTCCTGCGATGGAATGCCTATCTTGGTCGAACAGGCGTCGATGATCACCAGTTTGTTCTCTTCCTCAAGTGCCTCAAGGTCCCACCCGAATTTCATGACATTTTCTCTTATCTGCTCCGGTCTCTCCTCTGTGGCAACTATGACTCCGTTCTCGCCGAACTTTGTTATCCCGTTGTAGATGAACTGTATTGAGAAATTAGTTTTTCCAGCTCCCGATGTACCGGATATCAGGTATGTCCTGTCTCTGATGAGCCCGCCTCCGCACAACTCATCAAAACCAGGTATGCCTGTCTTTACCCGGTTTGCCTCATCTTCCATAGAGATTTCCTCAGAAACTGCACCATCGAACATTTTACTTTTTCACTCCTTACGATCTCGGTAACTTCCTGCATACGTCCTGAGATAGGTGACATGGTCTGGACCTAAATCTGTAGATACGTTTGAATGCTATGTCTTTTATTGTATTGCGTATATAAATATATTGAGGTAATTCTTATGATTATGAGGCATTTCCTTTAATTTCCTGTCCTGTTTCTGCCATAATCTGGTATCGACAATCTGTATATTCGATAACCATTCTTTTATATTTCTATTTAAGCTCCCTGACAATACTTCGACATTTCACGTGAAATGCATCGATATTTGCCAATGCAACGCGATAATTACTCGAATTTAGACCACAAAAGATTTAATACGGCAATTGTTTAATAGAACACTTGTAATCCAATATGACGGGATTAGGAGGGTGATGAAGTCTCCTTCGGCAATGAACGAATTTGACAGATTGTCGTGTTCGGCCGAAGATCCTGTAAAACGCATTCGCGTTTTATGAAATGATTCTCACTCTTTCACAAATTAGAACTAAACGGAGGATAAAAATGAAAAGATTTACAACAATTGCACTCGTCGCTCTGTTAGCAATTGCAGCACTCATCGTGCCTGCAGCTGCTCAGATGGACGCAGTCGAGGTGCGCAGCAATGTGTACAATGGTACACAGGCCGCTGATGGCATCTCAATCACACCTGCACAGTTTTCAGGTTTCTTCTACGACATTGACGACAACATCGGTTCAGAGATGCTGAACGTTACTACAGATGGCGCAACATCCAGGACCATTCCTGAAGGTAACCTTACCTATTCAACTGCAATCGAACAGGTTGAATATGCAGCAGACTTCGCTTCTGAAGGTACCAACAGCAACAATGACAGCTACCCGGTACTTGGCCTCTTCGCTGAGAAGTACGTCGCTACCTCTGACACCGATGCAGGTGACCTTGTAAAGCTGCTTCTTGACAGCGATGACAAGTACACACTCAGGACCGGTTCAGCACTCGAGCTTCCAAACGGCTATGAACTTACCGCAAAGCAGATCGATGTTGACGGTAACAAGGTCTGGATGGAGCTTTCCAAGGACGGCGAGTTCATCGAGGATGAAGTACTCAACGTAGAAGGCGGAAATGCAGCAACATGGACCTATGATGCAGATGTCGGCGATACTGATGACGTAATCGTCTTCAGGGTACTGGTCACCCAGGTGTTCCAGGGTCAGGTTGACAGCCTTGCAGTAGTTGAAGGTCTCTACCTTGTAGACTATGAGGATGTACTTTCCCTTGAAACCGGTGACGAGTTCGGGGAACTTGAAATTGACACCCTCTCCAGTAGCATCGAGATGTCCAGCACAGGTGCAGTCACACTCAGCAGGGATGACACTGTAGACATTGCAGAAGGCATGAAGTTCCAGGTTGCAGACAACAGCACAATCAGGTTCTATGTCATGAAGGAATACACCGAACCAGGTACATATGAAGTAAGGGGAAGTGTTGCAACAGGTGCAGCTACCTGGACACCAGCAAGTTTTGCAGGTTTCTTCTATGACATTGACGATGACATCGGTTCCGAGGAACTTGCTGTACTGTCAATCAGTGGCACAAGGACCATTCCTGAAGGTAACCTTACCTATTCAACTGCAATCGAACAGGTTGAAT
>JAWSUM010000023.1:0-31751 GCA_033549165.1 Methanolobus sp. | reverse complement strand
TTTAAAGGAATTACTGACATTCAGAATCCCAGTTCAATGACTTGGGGACAACACCGAAAGTTGATTGTCAAGGAAATGATATCTTTTCTGTCTACTGTTGACATGTTTGGTGGGAATTGTAAATATTTAGGGACCCATTTTATCGATTTCATTCCGCCATTGCTTTTAAAGACATTACCCGATGTTGGAATGGGTAAAGTGATGGAGATCTCTGCACAGAATTTCTATGATGTTGACAAGGAATTTCTTGGAAAGGCCCTGGAATCACACGAGTGGTTAGAGATCACATCAGCCCTGCATCCCACATTCCGCGATTTCTATGTGGAAATGACAGATTATGTTACGGAAGTATCAGTCATTATAACCCAAGAAGTTTATGAAAAGGCTAAACAGGAGTACTATGACGAATTTAAAGAACTAATAGACTTGGACCTTATCTCTATTTACATGTATCCCGAAAGTCTTGGGTTCACTTCTTTTACTGTAGCCGGCCAATCCATTAAGTTCAGACTATTAACACTGAAAGGTATGCATGATAACAAAAGTATATCTTTTTCAGGTCCGGCTGCTCTTGAGTGGGGTAAAGAGCTATTCGAATATTATAGGCGGCAATCGGTGCCTGTTATTGAGATTTAGTTCTAATGTTATCATTCTGTCTGTCTTCGGATTTTATCTCCCGTTCAGTGATCGCGATCGAATACACTTCACCATCTTCGTTAACCAAAGGAGTTGCTATCACCCATACATCCAGGATGCGCCCTTCTTTGGTGATCCTCTGTGTCTGGTAAGGTTCAGGGATCTCACCCCGACCAAGTTTCCTCATCATGATTAGGGATTCTTCTATTTTATTCTCGGGAACCATTCTGCTGGCATTCATATTTAACGCATCAGCTTCGCTCCAACCGTACATTTTTTCAGCCATAGGATTCCAAGCGAGGATATGACCATCCTTATCCTGTAATGTTATAGCATCAAGTGAATCACGTACCACCGCAGCCAGGCGACGCAAAACCTCTGTCTGTTTCAGAAATGTGATAACTACTCCTTCAATTGTGTTTTTCGTTGTTCTGTAAGGACGCATCCTTATAGTGTACCATTCGCCGCTGCGTATATGGACTTCTACCTCAAGAGGAACCAGATTATCAAGCACAGACCGTATATCCGGTATCAGACGATCATAACCTGAAAAATTAGAAACGGTATGCTCTATAGGCCTTCCCACATCTGAAGGGATCAGGTTCATAACCTTTGTGACGGCAGGGGTAAAGCGCTGGATACATAGCTGATTGTCCACAAAGACAATTCCTACACCCGTAGATGCCAGCAAGTTGTTCATATCTTCATTGGCCTCTGAAAGCTCTGTCACCTTGGCCTGAAGTTCGTTATTGACAGTGGATAGTTCCTCGTTGACTGATTGTAATTCTTCCCGAGAGGTTTCAAGTTCTTCGTTCGTTGATTGCAGTTCCTCGTTCATTGACTGCATCTCTTCGTTGGAGGACCTCAGTTCTTCATTGGAAACTTCCAGTTCTTCATTGGAAGCCCTGAGGTATTCTTCCATGGTTCTCAGTTCCTCTTTGAGAGCTGAAACGCTTTCATCCTCCCCCGATATACCCTCAGCAACGTTCTCTTCAGTCACCTGAGCATCGTTTTGCCCTGACTCCGGTGGTATATCAAAAGTGACCATGAACAATTTTTGATCAGTGAATTCTTCCACAGGCCGAAGCTTCAGATCGACTGTCGTAAAGTTGCCATTGGTCCTGACCCTGACTCCGGAACGTGTTACCTGTTCATTACTGATCATTGCTTTGCTCAGGGCAGTGGTCAATGCCGGTCGCAGTCCCTCGCGGGCCATCTTCAGAATGTTGTTAGCAGGTTCGCCGGGAGCCATTTCAAGATACAGTCCCGTACGCCCATGAAGATAGAGGATATCACCGCGTTCGTTGACCAGCACACCTGCCGGAGCATATTGTTGCAACAACTTCCTTTCAGCCAGTTCACGCATCCGGAATCTTTTTTCACCAGTATGTTTATCTGAGAGCCGAACGGGTGTTTCGATTCCCACAGGAGATGGGAAAAATTTACCTATTGAATGGCGATAGCTACCATTTGCGCCCTTGTTCTGATATAATTTAGACTGTCTGTCCAGGGTATCAAAAAGCATTGAGAATTCCCCAATGCTTTCGGAAGAACCAAGCAAAAGAAATCCTCCCGGATTCAGTGCATAATGGAACATAGGAATGAGCTTCTTCTGCATTTCCTTGTTCATATAGATCAACAGGTTGCGACAACTGATCAGGTCAAGTTTGGAGAACGGCGGATCCTGGATTACATCCTGTTCTGAAAAAATGATCATTTCACGGATATTTTTTTGGATGGTGTAAGTATTGGCTTCGGAGTCATGACTAAAAAAATGTTCCAGCCTTTCAGGCGAGATATCGGAAGAAATACTGCCTGGATAGACACCTTTGCGGGCACGCTCGATGGTTCTGCTGTCAATATCAGTGGCGAAGATCTGTACTTTGAAATTCTGCTTTAACTTTTCCATATGTTCATGGATCAGAATGCCGATAGAATACGCCTCTTCACCAGTGGAGCAACCTACAACCCAGATACGCACTTCCGTACCGGGAGATCTGTCTTCAAATAGTTTCGGAACCACTTTTTCCTGGAGTACCTCAAAGACTTGAGGATTACGGAAGAAATTTGTGACATTGATCAGAATATCACGAAAAAGCGCCTGCACTTCCTCCGGTTTTTGCTGCAAGTAGTGTGCGTACCCCTCCATACGCTTGATGTTGTTGACGACCATGCGACGCCTTATGCGACGGTCCAATGTCTTCTGCTTATACTGTGAGAAGTCATGACCCGTCTTGACGAGCAGTTCATTGAAGATCATTTGCATCGTATCCTCAATTTTGTGAGCGAGAAGTGGCTTTTCATCAGATATTTGGGACACATCGATCTGTGATACGTAATCACGGAGTTGAGCTGGCATCTCTGCCGGCTCCAGTATATAGTCCACCAGACCTGTGTCAATGGCATTTAGAGGCATGCCATTGTAGTCGCTGGATTCCGGACTCTGTGCCATAATCATACCGCCTTCAGCCTTGATAGTCCTCACCCCGGCAGTACCGTCACTGCCGGTACCTGAGAGTACTACACCAATGGCCCACTCATGCTTATCTGATGCCAGGGAATGGAAGAAAGAATCAATTGGCATACGATGCCCACGCGCCTCAGCCGGCTCCATCAGGTGCAATATGCCATCCATAATAATCATATCTTGGCTGGGAGGGATAATATATACGCAATCCGGTCTGACACCCATTCCATCCTTGACATCAAATATCTGCATCTTTGTAAAGCGCCTGATAATTTCGGAAAGCATGCTTTTGTGGTCGGGTGACATGTGCTGCACTACGACAAAGGCAATTCCCAGGCTGGTATCTGCAGGTACCGCTGAAAAAAAATCCTCCAATGCAGCCAGCCCGCCAGCCGACGCACCAATGCCCACTACGGGAAATTCGTCATGATTGGAGACATTTGCAGATGCATCTGCCTCAGCAGAGATCTTTTTCTCTTTTGACGATTGTGTTTGCTCTTCGCCTGCACCATTCTCATTCGTGACTATAATGTCCACCCCTTCGGATCTTCAATTGTAGAGTACTGACAAAATAAGATGTAAATTAGTAACAATTTAGTATTCAATTTATTCCTTATATAGTATCTTGTTCTAATGCATTCAAAGATAAAGACTCTGCTTTTTGTGATCACTTCATGGTAATATTAATATGCATCAAATAGCATCCAAAATGTCGATATAGAGAGAGGACAGAACATATGAAATTTTTGGATCACTAACAACAGTAACCGCCTTGGTGCCGAAAAGGCTGATGACGAAAGAAT
Organism: Methanolobus sp.; assembly: GCA_033549165.1. Lineage (GTDB taxonomy): Archaea > Halobacteriota > Methanosarcinia > Methanosarcinales > Methanosarcinaceae > Methanolobus. The sequence continues at coordinate 27,845 of JAWSUM010000023.1, read as the reverse complement.
GCCGATACCGGATAAAATCGTTACCTTTTTAACATAGATGCGTTAAGCATATCTCATACATATATTTGTCAATTGAAAAGAGAGTTGTATAAATGAGATATAAAAAATTAGCATTATGCCTGTTGATATTTATTGCCCAGGCATCTGTTGTTATGGGTAGTCCGGTCATAAGTATTGATGAAAATGTTAGTGAGAATCTTTTTTACTCAAACCCGTACACAAACCCGGATAGCATTGAAGCGCACCAGATAGTTGTGTACAGTGAAGATGGAGAGCACTCGCAAATAAGCCTGCATTACAGGCTGACACCGCGGACAACCGTAAGTCCGGATGGCAACTACAGCGTTTACAAGAAAGCACTTGATGCAGACGGTGGTGTCGGAATCGAGGATTTTGTCATAAATGACACCATAGCCCAGACCGAGACGAATATCAGGAACATAATCACTATGGGCTACTACGCTGTTGCATTTTCTCCTGACAGCAGGATGTATGCGGCACCAAGGATAGTCTTTTCTGAAGATGGCAGGAACGGGCAGTATGTTATCGATATTTGCTCGGTGGACAACAACACCGTACTTCACAGGGAATTGCTCCCCTTTTACAAGGAGAACACCAAAGATACACCCATGGAATGGGACCGCTCAGCCATCTATGAGATCTATTGGTTAGAGGACGGCTCATCAATAGTCTACGAAGCCCTGGGAGCTGACATCGACGGCGGAAGGTATCCCACATATCTTGTAAGCAGGAAACTTAACATCGACTACCAGAATCTCAGGAGGATGAATGGATACGAAGAGCCTGAAGTTGAGATCATACAGGCAGAAGCAGCAGAGAACGAGGATGATACTGGCCAGAGTGATCCACTACCCGGATTTGGATGGATGGGTGCCTTAATTGCTTTGGTAGTAAACAGGAAAATGAAAAGAGCACAACGCTGAAACTAAAAATAAAATGGCTATTCCATAGCCATTTCCAGCAGTTCGATAATGTCAAGAACCTCGACCTCAGGATCGCCGCGCTTGAGATTGGTCCTGCACAGAGGGCATGCGGTTACAAGATAGTCAACACCTTCGGGTATTTCCTCAAGTCTCTTCTTCGAGAGCTCCAGGGAGAGTTCGGGATAGCCTTTCAGGACACCGCCACCGGCACCGCAGCACCTTGCTTTCTCGCGGCTACTTTTCATCTCCTCAAGATCGCATACGGCTGTGATTATCTCCCTCGGTGCATCGAAGACACCGTTGCACCTTCCGAGGTGGCAGGGGTCATGATAGGTAACTTTAAGGTCCAGTTTCTTCAGGTCCATCCCGGCCAGGCGGTCCGCCAGGAACTCGGAAACATGGATGACCTTCAGCTCTTCGGGATAATCGTTCTTCAGTGCGGTATAGCAACCTGCGCAGCCTGTGATCACAGTGTGCGCACCGGTCTTTTTTATCTGCTCAAGGTTCTTCGATATAAGCTCCAGTGGGTCGGAGCCGGTCCTGAGAAGCGGGGAACCACAGCAGACCTCATCCTGCAGTACGGTCACACCGAATTTCTTCAGGATATCGAAGGTCCTTTTCGTAAGCTCAGGATACCTGTAAGAACCCAGGCAGCCTGCAAAGAACACATAATCAGCCCTTTCTTTGACATCCTTCGCAGAATCACCAAGCCAGGACATCCTTTCCTTTTCTTCACCAAGGGGGTTCCCAAGTTCCTTTGCCCTGTCAGCCAGTTCCTTCTGGGCATCGGTCATCCTGCCATGCAGGACCAGCTGGTGCCTTGTATCCTCGATGACTTTAGGAGGGGCTGCACCGGAAGGGCAGAGCTGTTCACAGAGCCCGCAGGTGGTACACATGTTCAGGCAGTCGAGCACATCCTTATCAGCCTCAAGCCCCATGGCAACACCGTGTGCCACAAGCATACGGCCTCGGGCGCCAGAGGACTCCCAGCCGACCACATCAAAGACGGGACAGACCGAGCGGCATGTACCGCACCTGACACATTTCAGTATCGAGCGCATATCCGTGCCGTCCATGCTCAGACCCCCATCTTGCCCGGATTCAGTATTCCCTTCGGGTCAAGGGCATTCTTTATTATCATCATCACATCCAGGGCCTTCCCGAGTTCCAGCTCAAGATACTCAGCCCTTGCACCACCGACGCCATGTTCGGCAGTGACAGTGCCGCCCATTGCGATGGCAGTGCGGTGTATCTTATCAGCCGCACGGTTGAGTTTTTCCCAGTCCTTATCCTCCAGCACGTCGATACACATACCAGTGTGCAGGTTCCCGTCACCTATATGCCCGTAGGTCATAATTGGCAGACCGAACTCCTTAGAGATCTCAGATACCTTATGCAGCATCCGTGGTATCTCCTTTATAGGCACACCTATGTCCTCACCTACATACACGCGGGTACGCATTGGGTCCAAACGCGAGACAGCTGCACCGACAAGCCTTCTGGCAGCCCATATCTCATCACGTTCTTCCTTGTTGGCCGCAGCCCTGATGTTTATCGCCAGGGACCTGCAGGCATCCTCTATCATCGCGATACCCTCACGCACGGTGTTCTCAGTACCATCCACTTCGAAGAGAAGAATGGCTCCCACCTGGGGAAGACCTATCTTCGGGTCGTAGGCGTTTATCGCCTGTATTATGTTGCTGTCGAGGATCTCACAGGCAGAAGGAACTATTCCCGAGGACAGTACCTTCACAACGGCCTTGCCGGCAAGTTCGGGATTCTCGAATGAGGCAAGGAGGACAGAGCGCTCCCTGGGCAGAGCCCTTACCTTTAGTGTCGCCTTGGTAATGATCCCCAGTGTTCCCTCGGAACCTACGAAAAGGTCGGTCAGGGAATAGCCGGCTACGGATTTCATGGTCTTGGAACCGGTATTTATCACTGTGCCGTCGGCCAGTACAATCTCAAGGGCAAGCACATAGTTACGGGTGGTGCCGTACTTCACTGAGCGCATGCCGCTTCCGTTGTTCGCTATAAGTCCTCCAAGGGTGCACATTGCAGAACTTCCGGGATCCGGAGGGAAGAAGAAACCATAGGGTTCAAGATGTGCATTCAGTTTTTCCTGTACAATGCCGGGTTCAACAACTACCTGGAGGTTATCAAGGTCCAGCTCAATAATGCGGTTCATGGACGACATATCAAGTACTATGCCACCCTCGACAGGCACTGCTCCTCCGGCAAGACCTGTTCCTGCACCTCTCGGGGTTACTGGAATATCATTGTCATAGGCAAGTTTAACTATCTCTGATACCTGCTCAGTGGTATCCGGCATGATCACGAAATCAGGCATTCCCCTTATCTGGGAAGCATCACATGAATAACAGTAAATCTCTGCAGTGGAAGTGGAAACCTTGGTCTTGCCAACTATCTCCTGCAACTTTTCAAGTAGAACGGTATTTTGCATGGAATCAGATTTTAACTAAGAAGGAAGGATTTATACTTGTTGGTAAAGGCAAAACTTTACATCTACCTACACCATTTAGCCAGCGATGACACGATACTTTGAGGTACTGCAACGGGATGGAGCTGCCCGGATCGGTAAATTGCTTATTGGAGAGACCTCGCAGACTCCTTATATAATAGACACCAGGACCTTGAATTCAACGGACAGCCTGATAGTGGATGCAGGATCCGTCTGGAAACTAGGATCGCCCAAGGCAGCAGAAGAAGAACTTAACAGGATAAGGGTTGCAAGCGGAGAGAACTCCCTGACAATCCTGCCTCACCAGTCCTACCCTCCTGAAGTACAGGAAGGAATAAAAGATGCAGCTGCCTGCAAACCTGGCCAGGATACTGCCGGCCCCACCGGAATGATATACAGACCCGGCTCCATAGCAGGTGATATTGACATGTATGTCATGGAAGGTGCAGGTTGTTTTGAGAATAATGCAAGGCAATTTTTCAACACCCTTCTTGGGATGAAGAAGAATATCGCCCCGGATAGCGCAGTTTACGCACCCAATATCTGCCTTCCAGAGAACCTTGCCATGCTTGTCTACCTTGGGATAGACATACTGGACAATACAAAAGCTCTTGTCGCAGCACACAGCGATATATTCCTTACAGCAGCAGGCAGGTTCTATCTTGATTCCCTTGCCGAGCTTCCATGCAGGTGCGAAGCATGTGCCGGCACAAGCGCCACAGAGCTTAAGATAATGAAAAAAAGGGAACGTGCAAAAGTACTTGAAAAGCATAACCTTAACGCCATTGAAGCAGAGATCGCACTTGTAAGGGAGAAAATACGTGCAGGTATGCTGCGTGAATATGTTGAAGGACAGTGCAGGACAAGACCCTGGCTGACCGCACTTCTAAGGCTTGCCGACAGTGAGTATAGTTATCTGGAAGAAAAGAACCCTATTGCCCGGTCCAACGAGATGCTGGCGAACAGCAGCGAATCGCTTACCAGGGTCGAGATAGTAAGATTTGCGGAAAGGGTTCTGGAACGCTACACACCTCCCGAAGCAGACGTGCTGGTGCTTTTACCCTGTTCCGCAAAGAAACCATATTCCATATCCAACTCCCACTGGAAATTCATCAACGCGATCGGAAGCAATCGCCGATATGTCCATGAAATGATAATTACATCCCCGATAGGTATAGTGCCCAGGGAACTGGAACTGACATACCCTGCAGCGCATTATGATACCGCTGTCACGGGCTACTGGGATGCCGAGGAAAGGGAATGGGTTGCAGGCTGTCTGGAAAGATACCTTAAGAAAAACAACTATGCCACCATCATTGCACACGTAGAGGATGCATACAGGCAGATATGTGAGACCGTATCCGAAAGACTCGGAATAGAAATGATATTCACAAGTTCCGGTAGTGTAACATCCCCCGGTTCACTGAAGAGGCTAAAGGAAGAGGTCGAAAGTCACAGCACAGGAAGAACGCGCAATGTGGAAGAGCGCAAAAAGGACATGATGCGCTGCCTTGCTGACTACCAGTTCGGTAAAGGTGCGGGAGAGATACTTGTGCCCGAGGGTTCGATCATTAAGGGACCCTTCCCCAAGTACCAGATCTTTGTTGGAAAAAAGCAGCTGGTCACCCTCATACCCCAGTACGGCACGCTTGCTGTCACCATCGCAGGTGCCGAGCTCATGACATCCGCAGGAAGGTACGTGGTAGAGATAGATGATTTCGTACCCAGGGGATCCTTACTCGCACCTGGCGTTTTAAAAGCGGACCCCCTGATAAGACCGGGTGATGAAGTGTTCGTCAGCGGGGAAAAAGCCATTTGTGTAGGCAGAGCCGTCATGAGCGGTAGCGAGATGCAGGGGTCCGGTCGCGGAGTGGCAATAGACCTGCGTCACGTTAAAAAAGTAGAATGACAGACTAACATGAGGTGATATTAGAGACATGATAGTTCGATACTTCGAACCGCAGGATTTTGAAGAGGTAATGGAGATCGAATCACAGGCCTTTGAAGAGCACAATCCCTTCATCTACATGAATTTCTATGAGATGAACAATGACTGTTTTCTTGTTGCCGACCACAATGGGCATGTAACAGGATTTGTGGCCGGTTACCAGATGTCCGAGAATGAGGGGCGGATATTTTCGCTTGCTGTGAGAGAGGGATACCAGGGTTTTGGGATTGGCACCCGCCTGCTTGAATCCATAACAGGGATCTTCAATGAAAAGGCACTCAGATATGCAAGCCTTGAAGTGAGGCTCAGCAACAATAAAGCACAGGGACTTTACCGGAAAATGGATTTCGTCCCCTGCTGGATCGAGCACGGTTATTATTCGGACGGAGAGGACGGCCTCATAATGAAGAAAGCACTCTCCCCATATAGAAAAACAACAGTGGATCAGATACTGAGCAAGTCGTCCCATCCTTTAAGATGCCCGGCCCTCAAAATAAAGAACAGCATTTAGCTGCTTTTTACAAGTCTCATACTGGCCCGATGGGCAAGTTCCTGCATCCTTGTAGAAGTACCACCAAAACCCGACAGGGTATCTCTTGAGAGAACAGATGCCAGGTCGTTTCCCAGCACGAATATGGCGTGTTTGTGTTCAGCCTTGCTTCTGTGGACATGTAAAGGACTTATGGCCAACGAGTTATATTCATTGAACTCTTCTTCGATTCCCATATGCTCGAAATGCTTTTTTATCTGAGCCATCAGAGCATGCAACTGTATCAATTCGTCTTTATGCATACCAACCAACCTTGCCTAACAATAAACCATATAAATATGAACCATGTTTTGCACACAGTCCAAAATTTGTACCGGATTCTAGTTTATTATTTTAAAATAAAGGTATTTCCCCCGGAAGGGGGGACAGGTTTTTAGTATATAAACTTTTTGAAACAATTCAAACGATTAATCATTGAGAATAGATCAATATTATACGCACATTGTAAAAAATAACAGTTATAGAAAATAAATCGGGTGGTGCTTGCGCGCAAGCACCGGTATAGAAAATCACAATGCATCAGCAGTAAACACTTTTACTGATGCAGGTCTTTTTGTTACACTTCCGACCTTTGCACCGACAAGGTTCTCAATCCCTTTGTCTGCCGCAATGTCCAGTATCCTCTGGGTAACAACACCGTCAAAGACAACGGTCTTCACTTCGCTGTCATAATCCTTGAGAGTATTTACCAGGTCCCTTACAGCGGTCTCGTTAACGACCTTATCCTTTGCGTCCAGGAAACGGGCACTGAAAGTACCCAGGAGATCCGTTGCATGGGTCTTGAACTTGATGCTTGCCGGGGATGGCTTTGTGATAACTTCAGCTTCCCTTTCAGGTCTTGCTTCCCTTTCAGGCCTTTCTTCTGTTTCCCGGGATTGCATCCTTTCACGGGACGACGGCATTCTCTTGGATGTGTTAGGTCTTTCAGCTACCGCGGCAGGAACCTCTTTTACACCAACCTTCTGGACCTTTGGAGAAACTACTCTCTTGACCTCTGAACCTCTGCGTTCCTTGCGCTTTGGCAAACGTGTCACTCTTCCGGAGTTACCTTCCGAGTCTTTGATGCTGTATTTATCGATTACCTGCTCCACAGGGACCTTCTGCCTCAGGGACCTGACGATCTCCTTCTGAACAAGGTCCTCAACGCTCTTCCCGTCAGGAGCACGGGCAATGTAGTCGACATTAGCTACCTGTACCAGCTCCTTGACAATGAGCTCGCCTCCGCGGTCACCATCGGTAAACACAGTAACGGTATCTTTCTTCTTGGTAAGTTCCGCGACCTCAGGAGGAACATTTGTGCCTCCTACGCATATAGTATTCTTGATACCGTAACGAAGAAGGTTCAGGACATCAGCCCGTCCTTCGACAACTATTATAGCATCGGAATCAAATACAGCAGGGCCACATGGAATCTTGTTCTTACCGAAATACTGCATTTCTTCAACCCTTACGGACTGACGCACCTGATCTGCGATCTCCTGTGACTCCGGAAGGTTCTCATCGAACATTCCTGTGAGAATGAACTTCGCCCTTTCTATGATCTGATGTCTTTTGGTCGCCCTGACATCCTCCATCTGGGTAATTTCGATCTTTGCACTGCAAGGGCCTACCCTGTCAATGGTTTCCAGGGAAGCGGCCAGAATGGATGTCTCAACCCTGTCCAGACTTGAAGGGATAAGGATCGTACCCTTTGTCTTTCCGCCCTTTGCGCTCACAACAACTTCGATCCTTCCTATCCTGCCGGTCTTCTGGAGGTCACGCAGGTCAAGATCCGACCCCAGCAGTCCCTCTGTCTGACCGAAGATAGCTCCTACTATATCAGGACGCTCAATAATCCCGTCAGCATTGATCTTAGAATGAATGATATATTTTGTAGTATCTGCATTTTGCATTTGAATTCTCCTTAGGTTTATTTAGAAGACGCCTCAGGTCTTCATTCAATGCAAAAATAGTAGAATCTGTTAACACTACATGTCGGGTGGTACATGTACAGAGGCAGATAGCACGAGAATATTTATGAATACCAGGAAAGGGATCTCCCATCTTTTAAAATATAACTTAGGACTTATTAAATTAAAGCATTAGACACAATTGCTAAACTACATCTTCTAAATGCTCTATATACACCATTAATTTAACATGTGTCGTGGTCTTTACAATAACCACTCAAAGTCCTATACAGACATATTTAGCAGTTTTCCAAATCCCTCATCGAATTCCGATAAATATAACCTTACCTTGCACTTTGTAGTTTTCCTGCTCTCCTTTATCTTGTATGATATGGTTTTACATGTAATGAGTAATGATTATGATTAAACTATATTTGCATTATTTGGAAATGCCCATTGCATCAGGACATTTCTGTGATCTTGATCTCATGTCAAGCATTGAATGTAACCAAACAAATGTAGTTACATAAGATAATATAATGCAAAGTCTTATAAACTTATGGGTACGCACCAATTGAACATTTTAAACATCGAACACAAGTCACCTTGATAAGTCACCTTGATTGACCCGCACACAGAATACACCAATGATCGGGAAAAAATCAATGTAAGTGAATTCGCCATAGATAAGATCCAGATAAGAGATCCTGATGAATATGCACGACACAGAGACTACAAATCGGAAGAGATTGATCATTGTGGGAGGAGGAGCTGTTGGCCTGGCGGTGGCAACAAGTGTTAAACGCCATGGCAATTATGAGATAATGGTATTCTCATCCGACTCCCATACAGCGTACAGCCAGTGCGGCATGCCTTTTGTCATCTCCGGGGAAATAGAGGATTTTAATTCCCTGATACTGAGAAAAAAAGACTTCTTTGAAGAGATGGAGATAGACCTGAGACTTAATACCACAGTGGAATCCATTGACCTTAAAGACCGCACCGTGTTTGCAAATGGTGAGAAACATCATTTCGACAAGCTTGTGATAGCCACCGGAAGCAGACCTTCGGTGCCCGAGAACCTGATGACGGAAGCAGGACTTGAAAATGTATTCACCCTGAGAACCCTTGCAGACGGAATGAGGATTGACAGGGCCCTGAAAAATGCAAAGAATGTCATCATTGTCGGCGGAGGAGCCATTGGGGTCGAGCTTGCTTTAGCTTCTGCAAAAAGAGGACTGAGAACGCTTCTGGTAAATCGCGGCACTTCGCTGCTCTCACACAATATCGACCAGGATATGGCAGATATCGTCCGGGAACACCTTGAATCCATGGGCGTGGACGTCCTGACAGGCTATGAACCCCGGACAATGAACGGCAAGGACAGGGTCGAGTCCGTTGCCATCGGGGAGGAAGAATTCCCTGCGGATGTAGCCATAATATCCACGGGTGTCTATCCTGAGACAAAGCTTGCCTCAGACGCAGGAATTGAAATTGGGTTAACCGGCGGCATCATCGTCAATGAGTACTTGCAGGTGAAAACAGAACATGGCTACGATCCGGATGTATATGCCGGGGGAGAATGCACCCAGCTGCAAGATTTCGTAACCGGCATGCCAATGCTCAGTCAGCTTGCAAGCACCGCTAGAAGGATGGCCGGTGTCATACGCAACAACCTTGTATCAAAACCTGCTACTTTCGGCCCTATCGTGAATCCGTGGACAGCTGCCATCGGGGAACTGCAGGTCGGAACCGTGGGAATCACCACCAGAAAAGCAAAGCAGCATGGAATTGACATCGTGAGCGGTCTTGCCACAGGCACGACAAGAGCAGGCTACTACCCGGGTTCAACCAGGCTTTTTATCAAACTGCTGTTCAACAACAGGACACTGGTAGGCGCACAGGTGATCGGGGGCGAAGGCGTCAAGGAGAGAATTGACGGCCTCTCACTTGCCATAATGAAGAAGACCACACTGGATGAGCTGCTGAGCCTTGAGACATGTTACACTCCTCCACTGTCGATGCTGGTCGACCCTCTGACATTTGCAGCGCAGGGAGCTCTCAAAAAGATGCCACGGAGTAAAAAGTGATCGTCATAGATGGTTCCTATGGAGAGGGAGGCGGCCAGATACTCAGGACCGCAGTGTCCCTCTCAGCAGTGGTCGGGGAGCAAGTCACCATAAAGAACATACGTAAGAACCGACCCAATCCGGGCCTAAAGCCCCAGCACCTTAAATCGATCGAGACTGCGGCCCTCATCTGTGAAGCTGAAGTGGAAGGACTCTACCATGGCTCTACAGAGATACTGTTCTCTCCACTGGAAATAAAGGGGTTAGATGCGATAATAGATATCGGCACCGCAGGAAGTATCCCGTTGCTCATCCAGTGCATCATGCCTGCAGCTCCTTTTTCCAGCGGCAATGTCAAACTCCGCATCAGAGGAGGTACGGATGTTGCCTGGTCACCGTCTGTGGACTACCTGACAAACGTGACTTTCAAAGCCCTGTCCTGCATGGGATATCGGTCTAAGTTGCAGACCATTGCCAGGGGGTATTATCCGAAAGGCGGAGGGATCGTCGAGCTGACAATCGAGCCTGCAAATCTTACAGGATATGATTTCATCCGGGAAGAGGACGACATATCAGGGATATCCCATGCTTCGAACCTGCCTGAACATGTATCCCGGAGGCAGGGAGCATCAGCAGAAGAGGTTCTCAAGGAGAAAGGGTTTGATTGCGATATCCTTGTGGAGAACAATGAATACTTTTCCACCGGAAGCGGGATAAACTTATGGTCAGGCTTTTCCGGCTCGGTCTCACTGGGAAAAAAAGGATTGCCTGCAGAAAAGGTTGGAAGCCGGGCTGCAGAGGAAATCGCTGCAAGCCTGCTATCAGGTGCGGCTGTTGACAGCCATCTTGCAGATCAGTTAATTCCCTTTATGGGGCTTGCAGGCGGAGGGTCTTTCACAACAACAGAACTGACCGGCCACCTGAGGACAAATATATGGGTGACGGAGCAGTTCCTTGACGTAATGTTCGATGTAAAGGAAGCAGACGGCCTGGTAAGTGTCTGCGTTAGATGATCAGTCCTCTAGCTCTTTGATACTAATATAATCAGCAGGTATGCCCTTTGCCAGGACTATGTCCTCGTTCACTACAACAATATCAATGCCATCATCCTGGGCCGATCCGGCATCTATCTCGAAGATAATCGGGTTCTCAGTGTGTATGGAAGCTGCCCGCATGGCCTTATCGAATGATGTACTAAGGTGCACGTAGCACTGCCTCACAGGAGTTATGCCGTTCTCAAGCAGCATGTCGGCTTCTTCCTGGCTGACGCCGTAGTAAAGGTGAGGAAGATCATTCTCAGGATAATCGGAAACAAGGTCAATTTCAACAGAATGGCCGTAACGCGCCCGAATGAAAGATCCGTCTATCTCGTAGCGGCCTTTTTTGTCGGATTCCACAAGAGAGATCAGGCGCTCCATGGTACCCCATTTGTAACGCTTTTTCATGATATCACAAAGGATATCCATATCAACCCATCCCTGGAGGTCCATTTCAAGGCCAACATCCTCGGGGAAGTGTCTAAGTGCGCCGGAAACGAATCTTCCAAGCCTTTCTTCCCTCTCATCATCCAGCACATAACGTCCTTCATCACCACATTCAGGGCATAGCTCACCCCTGAAGTACCCATGCTGTTTACATTTACGGATCATGATATCTTTCCAGATATATCTTATAATTAATATAAGTTGTCAAAAAGAATCAATGTGAACATAAAACAAAGATTACTTATTATTCATCAAAAAGAACAAAGGATTTAAGATGGATTGTACATCTAAGTCTTTCAGGTATTAATATGGACGAAGTTATCGAGATATACAACAAACTTGGCGGCATCATCAGCCAGGAGGATTTCCTGAAAAAAGTTGACGAAAAGGTAGACCAGATGAGCGGATTATGTGATATGAGAACCGCCGCGATGCTGGTGGCACATGACCTGGGAGTCAATGAAACGGAAACCTCTGCACAGAAGATCGCAGACATTACCCCGGAGAGCGGGAATGTCAGGCTCATTGCAAAAGTCATGTCAGTCTTCCCTGCAAAGGAGTTCAACCGTAACGACGGTACAATCGGAAGGGTTGCAAATCTCATAGTTGCGGATGAGACCGGATCCATACGCCTGACACTATGGGATGATAAGGCGGACCTGGTCAAGACCGGCGACATTGAGATCGGGCAAACGTTCCAGATAAGCGGTTATGTGAAGGAAGGTTATTCCGGGGTTGAGGTCAACATTGGCAATAACGGTGTCCTCTCTGAAACCGATGAGAATATAGAGGCTTCAGTTGCCACCACCAGGATAGAGGATGTGAAGAACGGCATGGGAGACCTTAATCTCAAGGCAAGGGTGCTGGACATCTCTGAAGTCAGGACCTTTAACCGCAAGGATGGCTCCACAGGAAAGGTCTCAAATATCACTATCGGCGATGACACCGGAAAGATAAGGGTCACGCTGTGGGACGAGAAGACGGATATCGCAGCAGAGCTGAATCCGAACGATTCCGTGGAGATAATCAACGCCTATGCAAGGGAGAATAATTTCAACCAGCAGGTAGAATTGCAGGTAGGGAACCGCACTATTCTGAAGAGGATCGATGAGGAAGTTTCCTTTTCAGAGAACTTTACCCCCATATCCGACATAATTCCCGGCGAATCATACTCCATCAAAGGCTCTGTCTCGGGTCTTGGAGAACTTAGAGAATTCACTCGCGACGACGGTACTGTCAACATGGTCTCCAACGTATACGTTTCAGACGACACAGGCAGGATACGGATCGCACTCTGGGGAGACCATGCACTGCTCGTAGACGAGCTTGACATCGATACACAGGTAGAGATCATCGATGCCTTCTCAAGGTCCGGCTTCAACGACGAGATAGAACTGAGTGCAGGGAACAGGACCAGGATCGTAGTTCTCTGATCGGATTGATTTTTTACTGAAGCACCCCCCAGAGGGTGTTTCAGAACAACTTTTCTTAGCATACATAGTAACTTTTCATGCCAAGTGTAATACTTGCTGGCGTTTTTTGTGGGCTTAAAGGCAACGCTAAATCAATTTTAGTTGTTTACAACTCAGGACCCGTAAAACAAATGGAGACCACAATCATCTATAAATACCATTAAGGCAACATTTTAATTGTGGACTATTAGTGACCTGCTCCTTACTTTAAACCTTAGAGGACGTGTATGGTCTTGAATACTCAGAGGGATTTGGAAACCGAAGTCTCAATAAAAGAGATACAAAACGAGATGGCGGTAAAAGAAGCAATGACAAAGGATATCTTTGTCATGAACGCCGATGCAAGTGTTCTTGAAGTTGCCAGGGAGATGACAGACCGTAATGCCGACAATATCATTATTGTAGAAGATGGTGACAGTGTTGGTATAATCACTGAAAAGGATATTGTCTCCAAGACAGTTTTCAGAAACATACTCCCAACAGAGATGCTTGCCAGAGAGATAATGTCATCTCCGATCATATCCATAAAACCCTCTACGGGGATAATAGAAGCAGCCGAACTTATGATCAAGTCCGATATCCGCAGGCTCGCCGTAATGGAAGGGAATGTGATATTGGGCATGATCACGGACAGAGACATACTATCCATATCTCCGGGACTGAACACTATTCTTGTGAATCTCATCGAAATGAATCACGAGAGGGACTTCCTGGATGAAACGAGTGTTGAACGTGGGATCTGCCAGCGTTGCGGTGCTCTGACCGATAACCTGACAGAAGTCGACGGAGTTCCCATGTGTGAGGACTGCAGAGAGGAAGAAGGTTACTACGACTAGTTACTGGTCGGTTGAAATTAAAGGACACATGAAAGCTGGTGAAACAGATGTCTGCCTCGATATATGATGAAAAATACAGTGTATCGACCTATAAACCAATCAAAACTATTTCTACAGGATCTATTAAAAGAGCGGTGTTTACAAAAAACACATGCATGAAAGGCAGGCATTATGGGTTATCTGTGTGCTGAAAAGTTTCATCCGCTACACATCTTCTAAACAACAGAGACTTTGGTACAACCTGAAGTCAGTATTTTTGAAGGTATGTAGTAGGATACCTCAGGCAATTTACAGGTAAACCTGCAAATCCCAAGGGAGTTGGTGGTTACTTGAAAATACAGAAAAAGAGAGACTTGCCCGATCAGGACAGGTTGCTGGTCAGCCAGAAAATGAACACATTGAAATTGAAATTCAACCGGAGAGATCCAAAGATGATGAACATTGTTGCAACTATGGATTTTGGCCCGGTTGACTTCATGGCCCACATATCCCGGAATAGTGGTGGCATTATGATGGTAGCTACTGAAGAACCAATAACCCTGCCGCCTACGTCAACTATCATCAATGCAGTAAGGACAATGACCATGGCAGGTATAAGAAGGATACCTTTAACAGACGCAGGGACAAATCGCCTGGAAGGAATGATCACATCAACCGACATTATCGATTTTCTTGGTGGCGGCAGCAAGAACCTGTTAATAGAGAAACACTTCAGAGGTAACTTCCTTGCAGCGGTAAATGCAGACATCCGATCCATAATGCATGATGAGATAATATATCTGGAAAGTCAGGCGAGGATTACGGATGCCATCACGATTATGATAGAGAAGGATATCGGAGGAATTCCAGTTGTAGACGAAAGAAAACATGTATGCGGAATCTGTACTGAAAAAGACTTCCTGGAACTGGTTGCAGGCATCCCTGCGAACAGGTCCATAAGTCAGTATATGAGCAAAACCGTAGAAAAAGCACCATCTTATTCTACGATCGAAAGTGCTGTCAGGATGATGGTCAGAGGAGGATTCCGACGCATCCCTGTTATGGAGGATGAGATACTCCTTGGGATAATTACAGCGTCTGACATCCTTGAATATATGGCTACAGGTCATGTATTTGAAAGCATTGTAACAGGCAGCTCCCATGAAACCCTGAAGGAACCTATCGGTTCTCTCATAAAAAGAGACATAGTATCCGTTTCTGCGGATGTTGACCTGGGGAAGGCAGCACAGGTAATGATTGACAATAAGGTTAGTTCACTTCCGGTCATGGAGGGTGGTGTTTTTTGCGGGATCGTCACCTCAAGGGATATCCTGCATGCGATATCCGAGTGATTCGGGAAGAAAAGAGATTTTAGAAATGGAGGAACAACATGAATGTTGAAGACATTATGAGTTCACCGGTCTACACAATAGAACCGGAAGAAAACGTGGCACATGCAAGAAGACTAATGCTGAAACACAAGATAAGCACTCTTGTGGTCATCAGGGATGGCAAAATGGCAGGCATAGTGACAAAGACAGATCTGAGCAGAAGACTTGCACAGGCCGAGCCCATGTGGCGCAGAAGACCGATCGACAAGATCCCGGTGAACATGATTATGAACGATGCTCCGATATCGATCTATCCTGAAGCTTCAATAACGCAGGCAAGTAACCTGATGCTGGAAAACGCCATAAACTCACTTGCAGTCGTAAAGGACAATGTTGTCGGGATCATTACAGGGACGGACATAATGAAGTACATATCCCAACAGGAGATCGGTACAAAGGTTTCAGAGGTGATGGGAAATGATATTGTTTTCGTACACAGACATCACACAATAAACCATGTAGTGCAGGAAATGGAAAGAAATGAGGTGAACAGGGTGATCGTCACCGACGATTCCGATGAGGCTGTAGGGATAATCACGACAAGTAATGTAGCACTGAGTATCATGGTTGACAATGAAGGTAAATTGCCTTCCAAGAGCATAAAAATGGCACGCCGGTCAACTCCGGCGGGGGAGAAAAACTATAGATACGTCAAGGAAGTACCACTTGTGGCTGAAGATATTATGTCAGAGCTGCCATCAAGTGTCAACATGGACGAACTTGTCGTACAGGCTGCGAAAGTCATGATAGATGAACATGTCATCAGTCTCCCGGTCGTCAATGCAGATGAGATAGTGGGCATGATCAGCAGAAGAGACGTCCTGAAAGCTGCACAGTGAATAGATAAAGAATACAACGATCGAATTTGAATTTGATTAAAACACGGAGGGAAAACAATGGAAGTTAGAGAAATAATGACAGAACCTATATGCATCGACAAGGCAGACACGCTTTCCCATGCACTTGACGTGATGGAAAAAAAGGGAACCAGAAGGCTTCTTGTCACTCATGACGATAAATTCCTGGGAATCCTTACAATGAGGAACATTACAAAGGAGCTTGGAACCCGCAAGAAGGGGAGCAAACCGGCCTCTTCCCTTCATGTAGCAACAGCAGTATCAGATAATTATGTTAAGGTGCTTCCCGATACCAAACTTACAGATGCTGTCACCCTCATGGCGAAAAATGAAGGAGTGATAATAGTCTTTGAGAACGAGAAAGTTCTTGGCTGGATCACCCCAACAGAACTTCTGATGAATAATAACCTTAAGGGTTATGTCGCAGAGGTCATGCAGAAAAACCCCATCGTTGTTGGCCCTGCTGACCGCGTGAGCCATGTAAGGCACCTCATGCTTGACAACAATATCGGAAGGGTACCTGTTGTCGAAGGCGATAAGCTGGTAGGCATGATCACCGAGAAGGATATTGCAAAAGCGATGCGTTCTTTCCGTGATATCGTCGAGGGCAGCAAACAGGATTCCCGTATCAAGAACCTCATCGTGGAAGACATCATGAAGATAGGTGTCAAGACGGTTTACACCAACACTCCTACAAGTGATGTTGCCAAACTGATGCTCCAGGAAAACATCGGCGGCGTTCCGGTCGTCAATCTGGAGGAACAGATGGTAGGATTCGTCACACGTAGAAGCATAGTCAGCGGCCTTGCCCAATAAGGGTGCAAGAAATCCATGAACGATGAGACTGGAATAGATATGGAAAAGGCGGCAGAATTCCTTGAAATGCCGCCATCCAGGTTTTTTGAGCTTCTTGAAAAAAGGACCATTGTCCGTAACTGGGACGAATACGAAGATATTTTCAGGTTCGATAGCCATGTTTCCGGCATAGAGAACGGCAGTGCGCTTATAAAAAAAGGTGATACCTTTGAACTGATAAGGGGTTTTCCGAAGATCAAGAGGGCCATGACACTTGTTCCGGCCATAGAGAAAAGTTTTCCGGGAATTAAGTCTGTTCTTGTCGAAGAAAAAATGAACGGCTATAATGTACGTGTCACGGAATACAGGGGAGAACTCATCGCCCTGACACGCAGCGGCCATGTCTGTCCTTATTCCACCGAACGTGCAAGACACCTGTTGAACCATGATTTTTTCAGGGATCATCCGGAATTTGTTGTCCACGGGGAGATGGTGGGTCCTGATAACCCTTATGTCCCGAAGGACATCTACGGACTGGAATCCCTGGATCTCTTTGTTTTTGACATCAGGTATAAATCCGACGGGTCACCCCTTCCGGTCATGGAAAGAAGAGAACTTGCCAGTGACTATGGTTTCAGCCAGGCGGAACTTTTCGGCGAATTCGATATTGGAGAAGCACCTGCAGAGATTACCAGGATCATCAGGGAACTTGGAAAAAAGGAACACGAAGGCGTGGTTATCAAAGATCCCAAGATGGTATTGCAACCAATAAAATACACATGCTCTGAAAGTAACTGTGCCGACCTCCGCCATGCATTCAGATTTTATAACGACAGTGGTAGGGACTATATGTTCCCGAGGATAGTCAGGGAGGGTTTCCAGTCTGTGGAATGGAACGAGAATGAGGAAGAACTCAGAAAGCGCTGTCTGAGACTTGGGGAAAGCATCCTGAGACCCATGATACAATCCATCAGGGAAGTGCAAAGGGATGAGCGCATCTCGGACGATGTCCGCATAAGGGTCAGGGACAGGGATACTATAGAGAGATTCAGGTCATACCTTGAAAGACTTGGCCTCGATGTAATTTTCAGTTCCCCTGAAAGGATAGGGGACGAGTACCGGGTCAGGATCAGCAAAGTGAATAAAAGCACAACGGATAAGACAAAGAGTATAGTCGAGGGCCAGTTGTGGTCATGAAAAAGAAATATATCTAAAAAGACTTATTCGTAAGACCATACTCGAGGGTGCTCATATGACAAAGATTACTATTATCGGAAGTGAAAAAAGCGGAAAGACCGCGCTTGCAGGGAAACTTGGCAAGAAGGGCAGTGTTACGGACATTACCATGTACGACTTTGCCAAGAACGAAAGAGTGCTTACGACGATCGATGCTACCGGATATCCGGCATCCACAAAATCACTCATAACAGCCCTGAACCTTTCTGATATCGCAATCCTGTGCGTGCCTCCGGGAGGACTTGACCCTATGGCCGCAGAATGCATAATTGCCCTGGACCTTTTAGGATACAAGCATGGGATAGTTGCCCTGACAAAATCCGACCTTTCCTATCCCCTCGCCCTTGAAGAACTCAAAGAGAAACTCCAGAAGATAACAAAGGGAACCGCTCTGGAGAACTGGGAGTATCATACCGTTTCCACAACCACTTTTGAAGGCATGGAAGAGTTAAAGGAAATGATATTCACCCTTGATGAAAAGGTCGAGACGGAACTGAGGAAGAAGGACGACCTGCCTCCCCGCGTGATCATCGACCAGTCATTCAATGTCACAGGCATTGGATGTGTTGTGCTTGGAGTCGTGTCCCAGGGAACGATCAATGCGAAGGATAAGATGATTGCCTACCCTTCAAAGAAGGAACTTGAGATCCGTTCCATCCAGATGCATGATGTGGATGTTAAGAGCGCCCCTACAGGTGCAAGGGTCGGCCTTGCCTTAAAGAGTATACAGTCCAAGGATATCGACAGGGGTTTTGTGATCTCCAATGAGGAGATGGTAGCAACCGACTTTGCCCTTGAGTGCACCCTTTCGCAGTTAGCTAAAGAAGTCGAGGTAGGAGACATGCTGCATCTTTTCGTAGGCCTGCAGTCCTCGCCGGTAAAGGTTATGAGCATAAGCCAGGAAGGGAAAAATGCCGAAAAAGCAAAACCGGGAAAAAAATACCTTCTGCAGCTCTCCGGTTCAAAGGAAATAGCCTACAGTAAGAATGACAGGTTCATTCTCACGAACCTTGACGAAAAACAGAGATTCGTTGCCTTTGGATATAGTCAGTGAACTATTTCTTTTTTGGAAGCAGGTGTTTGGAACCCTCCAGAACAGAGGGCCTTTCAACTGCCTTTGTAAGCTGTACGTTGTCGGGAAGGTCCGTGAGAGTCGGCTGTTGTATCGCGGCAGAAGAACTTTCAAGGGATGTCCTCTGGATTGTAAAACCTGAGTCGCCCTTTGAAAAAGAAGCTGCCTGAGCCGGACGCTCTGTAGTGAATCCTGAAGCTTTGTCGGGTTCCACTTTATTCTCTTTGCCCATTCCCCTGAACAGGCCTGATTTCGTATCCCTCTCCTTTGCTTTGGAACCTTCGTCCTTACCCCGGATATAGTTCTCACGGGCAAAATCCCTGAGCTCATATTCCTCGGCAAATCCGTAGAGTTTGTTAAGTTGTTCCTGAACCCAGCCAATTTCCGAGTGCCTGTGGTAACCTACCTCATACCCCAGCCTGTAGGAGACTTCTGCAAGATGTTTCCTTTCTTCTTCAGATATCTTCTTGCTTTCTTTCTCTCGCTTGAATAGTGCGACCATTGATAACAACCATCATTCCAGATATCCTTCGACCCTGAGTCCTTTTTCAGAGAAATTGACTGAACGCATGTTACAATCATGCCTTGTGCCACGCATCTTGATTATCTGGATGGCACGCGTCATTGTCTTGTCATACAGGAAGTTGTGCATGAAGATGACACCATGTGCTGCGAACTGCTCTGTAGAATACGCTGTAGGATCAGTCATTTCGGACAGCAGGACTGTCGTGCAGCCGAGTTTCTTAAGGTTCCTGATGAACCTGCTCATCTCTTTCTCCTGCAGGGAGAAGTCGTTTGTGGTGAACCTTATAGCTGAGACAGAGTCAATAACAAGGCGCTTTACATCATATTCGGAAACGTATGCTGCAATTTCCTTGAAGACCATTGAAGGCGAGGGAGCCTCACTTTCGATCGATGCCCTGCCGACATTGTAATCAGGAGTGATGAACTCATTCAGCTCATCCATATACCCGTACTCCATCCTCGGACCAAGGTCTGCAAAGAGAAGTTTCTGTCCTTTTATAAGTGCAGGGATATTCAGAGAATAATTGGACATATCGTTGATGATGTTCTGAGGGCATTCAAGCAGGGTTGCATACAGTCCCACCTCGCCTCTTGCTGCCCCGCTTGCAAGGAACTGGACGCCAAATGTAGTTTTCCCGCTTCCGGGAGGACCACTCAATACGTAGACCCTCTCTGAAAGGAGACCTCCCTGTACAAGCTCATCAAATCCCTCTATTCCTGTAGGTATTCTCATAATACTGCCTCTATGGATAACCAGACTAATATAGTTATATGAGTATTATAATGTTGCTATATATTTTAATGTATCGGATATGTTTTATAAAATGTCTGTTAAATAAATAGTCATAGAAATGTTTGAAAGTAACCCTGAATTTCAAGCCAGCAGGAAAGATATGGCATGGTCTGCAAAGACCTTTGTATCAGCACTACTGATATCAATGGTACTGAGCTTGCTCCTGTACTCCTTCATGCTGGCAGTATCAGAGCCTGCTCCTGTGAGCGAAGCCATCACGTCCACTGCGTCCGCTGCAACGGCCAAAGTGGAGATTACAGCCGGATATATCAATCCAATGTGGGCAATCTTCATCTTCAACACTCTGGCAGTCTTCAGTGCCTCTGTGGGCACAGGGTTGTTCCTGCTTATCCATCCAATACTTGCCATGGATATTGAATTGAGAACAGGGAACCGCCTATATTCTGCTTTCTCGATTACCTTCGAAAAACTGTTGATGCCCATTAACCGGCTTCTCCAGAAAATAGTATCCCTTAAAGACCGGGATTTCTCATATATGGGCATGACCGGTCATGAAAGAGAGGGAACTGTCTGGGAGTACTGCGGCTACGGAAAGGATGATTACCGCATGTTCGCCTATATGCTCCCATACACCGTGCCGGTAATGATACTGGTAGTCAATGGCTTTTTGATGGGAATCCTGCTGGCGTTCTTCATATTCAACGGAGCAATGACAGGCTACCAGTTGTTCGGGGAAAGGGGGATCACAGTTGGGCTGCTGTACAACACGGCCTATTTTTTTATCTCCATCATGCCACATGGCATCATAGAGATACCTGCCATCCTGCTTGCTGCCGCAGTGGGTCGCAGGTTCGCTTACATCCAGTCACATGAGATCATACACAAGGAACTCTTTCTTGGTGACAGTATCGAGAGCCTGAAAAATGATGTATCGACTGTGATGGATACAGTGAGACAATACCTGAATTCCCGGTACCTGTGGAAGATGTTTGCAATTATGGTACTTATGTTATTTGTTGCAGCGTATATCGAGACCTATGAGACTCTGCTGATCGTGGACAGGGTGATGCTTGAACTTGATGGCGTAGTGTCTTATCTGATCAATGGTTGAGTATCCACCATGGAAAAGAAATGCGGTGATATACCTCTGTTACCTATATCCCAAAGCTGCACTTGCATTAACAAGACCGTTGCCGTAGTAGATGTCCTTTCCCTCATCGCCAAGATCAGTAGCTGTGCTGTCGAGTATCTCGCGTACCTCTGCAGGATCCAGTGTGCTGTCAGCACTGAGGAGGAGAGCAACCACACCTGAAACATGAGGTGCAGCCATGCTCGTACCGCTCTTTGATTCATATTCCCCACCCAGGCTAGTTGAATAGATACTCGCACCAGGTGCCGCCAGCTCGATCTCGGCCCCGATATTTGAAAAAGAGGCGTAATTATCAAAGACCGATGTCGCCGAGACAGCAATCACCTGATCATATGCTGCCGGATAACTGACGTTCCCACCGAAACCATTTCCTGCCGCTGCTACGATAACAATATCCGACTCATAGGCTTTCTGGCATATCCTGCGCATTGATGTGAAGTCGGTGCTTCCGCCCAGGCTCATGCAGATCACATCCATATCATTAGCAATAGCCCAGTCTATTGCAGCATCGATATCGGATACAAAGCCGCTTCCATGACTGTCAAGGGCCTTGAGGGCGTAGATCGCTGCATCAGGTGCCACGCCGGTAACCCCTGCCCCGTCGTCCACTGCAGCTATTGTTCCGGCTACATGGGTTCCATGGCCTTTATCGTCCATGGGATCAGTGTCAACGTTCACGAAGTCATAGCCTCCACAGTAATTGGCTATCAGATCCGGATGCAGATAGTCGATTCCGGTGTCAATGACAGCTACCTTTACTCCGGAACCACTGTAAGTATCGTATACTTTGTCAGCTTCGACCCTGGCAACTCCCCAGGGTACGTTTTCATCAGGATAAACTTCTGGCATCTCGTCAATATAGACCTCGGTATCCAGTTCCACATACTCCACATCAGGATCATTCTTTAGAGCAATGATAGCTGACCCTGGCACGCTTGCTGCAATTGCAGGGATTGCATGATATTGGTATTTTATCTCCCCGCCGAGTGACTCCACAAGCACAGCATCCGGACTACCTTTGAAGCCGATTATGACAGGAGTTTTTTCGTTCAGTACCTGTCCGGCAGCTGCAGACACAATGATCACCGCAGCGAGAAAGAATACACTAACCGCTATCAGAGTGAAAATCTTTTTCACCTGTACCACCTACTTCAAATTGGACAACCATTTCCAATTGACAATAACCAGTTAAGAAAAAAGCACTATCGCATATAAAATTTAGGATGTTAATCTTACATTTTAAAAATACTTTAGACGACAAATAAAGAGTTTAAAAATTAAGTGATAAAAGAAGAAGGAATGTAAGGAAAGACTCAAAAATGTCCTTGTTCAATTACAAGTAGGTATCTGATGGAAAAACTGCTTTTATAGCGATTTCCTGAAATCCGCCAGACCCTCAGCCACATTCCTGAACAGTTGTGCTGCCATATCCTGACCTGGCCATGAACCCAGCCCGCAATCCGGACCTGCATACCTGATACTTTCTCCAAACATGGAGTACGCCTTTTCAAGTCTCTTTTTGATAGTTTCCGGGGTCTCCATCTGCGTAACTATCTCTTCCATGTGGCTCTGGTCCTTCCAGACATTGGTGTTGTATTTCTCATTGAGCACTGAAACAAGATTGAAGACATCGGTCCTTGCAATGCCCACCCGCAGGAAGGAATCACTGTCCTCGAGTTCCTTTTTGTCTACCAGGTCGAGGTATGAGGGAGTCGCTGCTGATTCCACGCCTATGACACTGATATTCTCTGCCTGGCAGGCAAGTCTGTAGTGCAGGGGCGAGTGCAGATGGACCTCCACATCACAGCCTGCCTTCTTTGCAGAGCTGCATGCAATATCCATGGCTTTTACAAGGTCATTGTCAGAGAACATGACCTGGGGGTTTATACCGATGCTTGGCTCGTCAATGGAAACTGTTCTTATGTTGAAATTCTTAGCGTTGGAAAGTGAGTTCTTCACAAAACGGTCAACACTTTCTGCCAGTATGTTAAGTATATCAACATATTCGGTGCCTCCGAAATCCTTGAGATATAGTTCAAGAGGACCCGTAACACAGACACGTACATCCAGCTTCTTTCCGTGCTCCTCACGGTAGGCCTTCGCAACAGATTCAATGGCTTCGAGCTCAATGATACGGGCATTGCCAAGTTTTACCTTGAATGGTTCTTCAGTGCAGTCAGGATCTCTGATTATGGACAGGAACTGCTCGTTCATATCCTGATATTGCGGATAGGTGGGTACCTCCACACCGGCCTCCACTTTCTTCATGAAAGCGTCGTTAATGGTCCTGAACAGGTCTGCATCATTTTTCTTCTCAGAGAACTTGCCTGCCATCCAGTCCCTGGACGTTCCTGCCGGAAGAGGAAAACTACCAATATCATCAAAGATTATCTCTGCCATGCCAGCATTATTATCCTGTATTTCACTTATAAGTTTTGAGTGATGAAGATCCCGTACCTCTTGAAGGAGAGCAGTAGGGATCACTTAAGATCTGTAAATATCTCATGTATGTTCCCATCAGGATCTGAAAACAATGCTGTTCTCTGGTCCCAGGGCATGTCCTCCGGTTCCTGAACAGGATTGCCGCCATTTGAGATTATATGCTTATATGACCTGTCTACATCATCTAGGTCCCTGCATCTGAATGCCAGCTCAAAGGACTGACCACTGCTTTGTCTTTTGTATCCTTCGCTGTAAGCATACATGACCTCTCTGCTGCAAAGAGCAAAACGAGCGCCATCATTTTCAAATTCGATGTATTGTCCGAGGTCATTTTTAATTTTGAATCCCAGCACATTACCATAGAATTCTTTCATCGGACCTGGGTCATCTGTCCATATTGTTATCAGATCGATCCTTGCTTCCATTCTATCACCCACATATCTCAATAATGTATAGTAAAAAAAGAAAATGAAACTAAGTTGCAGTAAATGCCGATTCTACTTCCTTACGGCAGAAGTGATCTTTGAGATATAATAATTGATGCAAAGCTGTGAATAATCCAGAGACCTCGATGACATGTGTGAGATTATCTCATTTACATCCCTTTCAGCCTTCTGCCTGCTCTCCGGTATGCCATACATATCACGGTGACGGGAGATCCTTTGAAGCATTATACTCTGAAGTTCCACAACATCGAATTTCTCTTCCTGGCTCAGTTCTTCAAAACCATCCTTCAGGGACTGGAGTTCTCTTCTGTTATCCTCGGTCATCTCAATATCTAAAACAGGATTCTTTAGTTCCGTATATACCACCATACAGGACTATGGAGTTAACATTTAAAATAATTGTCCTTCCGGACCGTGCTATTTGACCTGTTATTGAAATGGATGCTCAGATATGCATTAGAAAGAACATAAAATAAAAAAGAAAAAGAAGAGAAAGCTTCGGGCAATTACCCAAAGCAAGAACTTATTCAGGCCCCTTCGGGCGTTGGCAGTGTCAGGAGTACACCTATATTCTCCAGAGCCTGGGAAACCTGCTTGAAAGCGGTAAAGAACTCCTTTACATGGATCTCAACATCCTGCGCCATTGGCTCGGAGGCAAACCATATCTCCTTCTCGGTCTCTCCACGGGTGAGGGATACACAGGCAAGCATATCTCCTTTTGTCAGTCTGTAAACCGAATTCAGGCCGGTGGGTGTCACCCAGGAAGGATGGATGGTCTTGAGCTCATTCACGAACTTGCCCCAGTTAACTGTTGCAGATGCCTCAAGGTTCAACTTGAAGAAAGCACGATCACCTGTAACTTCCCTATCAAGACTCCCGATCAGTTTCCTGTACTCAGGATCCGATTCGTCGACGACGAAATCTTCCTTTGCAAGCTTTTCAGCCTCATCTGCAAAGAAGGGGGCAAGGTTCACGGTGCTTGAAGGCTTTGTTGCAAGTGACACGCCGAAGAAGGCAATTCCGCTCAGCAGCATACCCACAATGACACCGTGGTTCGAGAGTATCGGGTGGATGCCGTCAAGGTAAGCAGGTGAGAATGGTGGGGTATTTGTAACATCTATGATGGTAAGCGCTATCTGTGCAACCGCACCCACTAGAAGCCCTGCAAGAGCGCCCTCCTTGGTTGCACGTTTCCAGTACAGGCCTCCCATCAGAGGGAAGAAATAGGATGCACTGGCAATGAAAGTTGCAATGTGGATGGCATCGATGATACCCTGGATATAGAATGAAAAGACCGTTGCCGCTGCCACGATAATGAGTACACTGATCCTGTTCACTGCCATTATCTCTTTCATGGTGGCATCAGGCTTGATGTATCTCTGGTAGATGTCCCTTGAAAGACATGAACCACCGGATGTTGCAAAGGTATCCGCAGAAGACATAGCAGCTGCAGCAAGACCGACACCTGCCAGACCCAGAGCCAGGGGAGACAGATTCTCTACTATGAAAACCAGCAATGCCGGCTCAGCCATAGCCATGGCACCCATACCCATCTCGCCAAAAGCGGCGGGTATCTCAGGGTATAGATAGTTCAGACCTATTGCAATGACAGTGCATGCAATACCGAAAACGATGAAAATAAGGAAAGAACCAAATATCATACCATTCCTTGCGGACTTCTCATCCTTTGCGGCCCAGACCCTCTGCCACGGATCCTGCTCTGTGACCCACCCGGGTATGATCGCGAAGATGAAGATCATCACAGCCGGAAGGCCTATGATCATCGGATTCCACCATTCAGAAGGAACAGTTCCGAAGAGTTCAGATGTGCTGATAGTGGCAATCCCGTCAGTTCCCGCAGTCGCAGCATTCACAACTATAAGTGCCATTGCAATTGAGAATGTTGCCAGAAGGACAAACTGGATCACGTCGGTCCATACGACAGCAGAGAATCCGCCAAGAGTTACATAAAGGGAAATTGCAAGGGCCACAATAGCTGCAGCATAGATAGGCGGAAGGCCAAAGAATATCTCAAGAACAAGTGACAGGCCTTTAATATCAGCTACTGCAAAAAGAACCATCACAATAGCGATGATAATTGCGACAGGTCCACGCAGAGCACTGCTATATCTCTGTTCCAGCAGTTCCGGCTGAGTAATAGCAGGAAGATGTTTGATCTTGCCTACAAGCAGAGCAATCAGCAGGAGGGCAAGGATGTTAGGAGCTACAAAACCCCAGATAGAGCCCATTCCCAGCAACATATAAAATCCAATGACAGCCAGTATTCCACCTGCTGTCATCCATGACGATGCTGCTGAAAAACCAATCGGCAATGAACTCACCTTACGTCCGGCAAGCCAGAAATCGGTCACAGACTTTTGTTTCTTTGAGAAATACAATCCAATGGCTATCAGTCCAAGTATATAGACTGCCATCAATATCATAAAAAGCATATAATTTTCCATAACTACAACCTCTTTTGTCAGTTTTAACCCGTTTTTTGAACAAAGGCGGGCCAAAGCTTTGGATATAATTGATATATCCCTTATATAGGGTTCTATATAAGGGTTTTCAAAAAATTGGATTTACATTCAGGCAAGTTTATTTGACTATTTCCACCGGAAAGGGTGCTATTTGCTTTCAGGAAATTCTATTTTCACTTTTAGTGACAAAATTAAATTGATTATAATTGAAGAAGCAGACTTATATATAGACTCTAAAATATTATTGCCTATAAGTTCTCGAAAGGCTTCACTATCCGACAGGACAGGTATCCAGTGCAGAAGCAAAACAATATTAGTATCAAGGAGTATCCCTGACCCATGACCCTTGAACCGGTTCACATAAAAGAGATACACGACCTGGTGTCACGCATCGATTCATGTCTCAGGAAGGATGATCCTGAGAATGATGACACGGATAGTGTAAATGATATCCTGAAGCTTCTGGACGAGCTCAGGTACGAGGGAAAGACTGTCCTCAGGGCTATAGGGAAAGTGAAACGTGGAAAAGTGAGCATTGAAAGGATGCTCAGCTCAAACGACCCTTTCGCTATAAGCTATGCCTGTGACAGTGGAAGCACGACCGCAAGGACATTTGATAACGGTTTGTACGTTGATTTCTGTCACTGCGCCCTGGCGTCCAGTCCTACGGACCTGGGAATACATAACATGCGCACGATAGTTGCGGCCACCTATACCTCAAGCAGGAAAGTGACTATAGACACAAGCAATAGCTGGGAACTCTTTGACGGCGGTGCAGGGCGCAAAAGGATCATACGCATCCAGCCAGGCATCCTGAACAAGAAGACCAATGACATGCTGCACGATATCGCACTCTATCTTTGCGAATCCGAGCACCTTTTGTGGATGCTGGAAAAGATGCAGAAGGAGAGCTTCCTTATCATGGACGGACCCATCTATCCCAAACGCCTGATGTACTGGATGGTGGTAGCTTCCGATGAAATACAGATACGCACCGATCCCCATAGCGAGAAGGTCCTCCAGAACTATATAGATATCATGGAC
>JAWSUM010000022.1:0-32695 GCA_033549165.1 Methanolobus sp. | reverse complement strand
AACGGGCATAGGAGCACATTACCAGGCAATTGTAGTGAGCCAGAACCTGATCAACGATATCTATGGAAATGGCATGAAAATCCCCTATGAAGGCGAGACCGGGTGTCCGATCATAACTGATACTGAAACCCCGACAACACCTGGAAAAGGCTATATCGCAATGTGGAAATACGGAGTACCTCCTGCGCCCTTCAAGACCACAAAGATGGGCTGGTACCTGTACCGCATGTATTACCACATCCACTGGGATATGAGCGTTAAAGGATTATTCTGAGGAGAGAGTAACATGGCAGAAGAGATAACTACTAACCAGGTATCTGGAATCGAAATTGCACCTTCGGATGTTGAAGCTTTACTGGACCTGATAAGAACTTCAAAGATACTACAGGACTATATGAACGATCAGACTGCACACGGCATGGCTGAGATTGCATCAGTTTGCTTCAAACTCATCAATGCAACAATAAGTACTGATCTTGTTGATGTTATGGAAAGAGGACTTCAGGACCCACAACTTGACAAAGCCCTCCTGAACCCACCAAAGATAGGCATCGGAGGTCTGTTCAGGGAAATGCAGGATGAGGATTTCCAGAAAGGCCTTGGTATCATGACAGAACTCCTGAAAGCCATCGGCAGGGCAGCAAGCGATTGAGATACTTCAGTTTCTACCTGGTTGGTGGAAACTGTTTTGTTGGCAAAGCTTCCCAGAACAAAGTCCTGAAAAGTAATTTATTCGGAGATCTGACCTGACCTGAGCTTCAGTACAAAAACGGCCCCAGTGGGATGATTATCCTCTACAGTTATCTCACCATACCTTTCCACGATCTTACGGGCAATATAGAGACCAATACCAGTGTGACCAGTCTCACCATACTTATATCCTTTTTCAAAAACATGAGCTTTGGCCTCGTCAGGGATTCCACGCCCATTATCAGCAATTCTCATTTCACATAGACCCGATGTTTGTTTCATCGTTATATCTATCCTGTCAGCTTTGCCATGAAAAATAGCATTCCTGATGATGTTGGTTATTACTGAATTCAGGGTTCTGTCAGCTATTACGTTGCACTTCCCCGTAACATTTATCTCAACAGGAAAGTCCTTTGATATGTCACCTATCAATTCCCTGAGTTCCAGAGAGCCGGACTTACCGGAGTACTCTGAGTTCTCCAAGTCACGGATTTCTTCTATCAGTTTAAGGCTCCTGCTAATAGCCCCCCTTGACATGCCTATCTCCTCAGCATCTACCCTGTAACTCAGGTTATCTATTGCCATGTAGATCACATTCAGATCATTCAGGATATCATGCCGGAGAATCTTATTGACCAGTGCAAGGGTTTCGGAGAGATTTTCCTGGGCTTCCTTCTCCTTACGTAGACTCATTTCACTTAACTTCAGTTCTCTGTACAACAGGTCATATGGTTTTGTAAGAGCTGTAACGACCACGGCCTTATACACCAGGTAAAATGAAAGCAGTTTCAATAAATGACCCACAAGATTTGGGAAATCATATACGCCTACATAGAAAGTGAAAGCAAGTTCAGCAAATATTGTAAGCGCGATAGATATCAAAAGGAGATTCAGTACATGACCGTCAAACCTATCCTTGTTTTTCAGCAGCATGAGAAGAGCTCCCAGCAGTATCAAAGAAATCAGGTATTCACTTGCAATCTTGAATGATGTAAGCCCGGAACCCACAACATAGCAATCCGGAAATATGCCCATGAAAATAGATAACAATAGCAAGGAAGTAAGTATAAAATATGTCATAAGTAATTTTTGGGCATTAAGAGAACGACTCAGAAAAAAAGGTGCTATCAAAAGAGAAATGCTCTGAATATATCTTGCAAGGATCCACAACTGAGTGGCAAAATTAGCATCATAACCCGGAAAAACACCCATCCCTTTATATCCGAGCGTATGAAGGAGATCGATAATTGCAATGAAAAGATAGGATATACCGACAACAAGCAGGTAATTGTTCTTCATGAACGACCTGGAATTCCAGACGATCACAAATACTGCTGAAGCCACCAATACACTGAATATTTCCACCAGACTGTGAAATAACAGATAACTCCTGGTACTGATTATATAAAGGGCTGCAATAGCCAAAATAACAACTATTGTTTCTCTATAGTTTCGCATGATGACATTATCAGACATGGTTCACCTGCTGATGGATTCAAAATGTAGGAGGGCATCTTCGAATTTAAAAGAAATACCACTTATTGTTTTACCAATACGATTCACCCCATCAACCAGAAAACTTTTGAGAGATTCCTGTAATACTGTTACACACATATCAGATCAGAACTTTAATTATTTGTTGGTACGAGCCGTGTAACAAAATGTATAAATATAGATATCAGCATAAGTACTTAAGTTTGTTCACAATTGTGATTTTACATGTAATAGACGGATATTTAAACATAGAGTAGAAAACATATTTAACAAAGGTATCATCTATGGACGCTATCAACAAAGGGACCTTTGATCCCGATTCACTGAGAAAGAAGATCGACAGGCTCAAAAAAGAAAAGAATGCCATTATTCTTGCCCATAACTACCAGATACCGGAAGTACAGGATATAGCCGACTTCACAGGAGACTCGCTGGAACTTGCAAGGAAAGCGGCCACTCTGGATAATGATGTTATAGTTTTCTGCGGAGTCGATTTTATGGCCGAGACCGCAGCAATTCTGTCTCCGGATAAGACCGTCCTGCTGCCGGCAGCCGATGCTAACTGCCCCATGGCAGAGATGATAACTGCCGGAGAACTGAGAGTCCTGAAGGAGAGATTTCCTGATGCTGCAGTTGTATGTTATGTCAACACGAGTGCTGAGGTCAAGGCAGAAAGTGATATCTGCTGCACTTCTTCCAATGCCGTAAAGGTGGTTGAATCGCTGGATGAGGACAGGGTTATCTTCGTACCGGACAGGAACCTCGGATCTTATGCTGCCAGGTTCACTGATAAGGAAATACTTCCCTGGGAAGGGTTCTGTTTCGTACACGACAGGATAACCCCACAGGATGTGGAAGAGGCCCGCAAACTGCACCCGGATGCAGAAGTACTAGTTCACCCGGAATGCAGGGCCGAGGTCATTGACCTTGCAGACGGTGTGTACTCGACCTCCGGAATGATAGAGCATGTCTGCACAAGCCCCGGCAAAGAGTTCATAATCGGTACGGAGGTAGGCATACTCCATCGGATGAAAAAGGATTGCCCCGATAAAGACTGCTATCCGCTTTCTGCCAGAGCCATATGTACTACAATGAAAAAAACAGACCTTACGAAAGTATACAATTCTCTGGAAAGCCTTGCACCAAAGGTAGTCGTTCCGGAGGAAATTGCGGACAGGGCGCGCAAAGCCATAACCAGGATGCTTGAAGTCCGTTAAGACGGACTATTTTTTTACATCAGTGTTCATCAGAATTCAATGTTTGTCCGAAGAAATACTACATACCTGGCAGTCACATCTTTTGTTGAAACTTAAATATTCCATCTCCGCAGAAAGGCCGTTCCAGATAAGCAGCCTGTCAGTAAGCAGTTCACCGGTTCCCACCAGGTACTTTATCACTTCATTGGCCTGTACCATTGCGATTATACCTGCGGTCACGCCCACGATGGGAAATACCTCATTCGGAGGTGCGGAAGGGAAGAGACAGTTCAGACATGCGGTCTTCCCCGGGATTATGGTCGTTGCCTGCCCATCAAAACCCCGCACTGCTCCATGCATAAGCGGAATGCCCTTCTCCTGTGCCATCTGATTCAAAAGATAGCGTGTAGCATAATTGTCCATAGCATCCACTATCACGTCTGCACCTGATGTGAATTCAGAGATATTCGACTCGTCAATGGTCCGGGTAAAGACCTCGACATCAATGTAAGGGTTAATGGAGCGGAGTTTCTCTTCAACGGATAACACTTTTTCTTTTCCGATATCCGGGTCCCAGTGAAGCACCTGCCTGTTGAGATTGGAACGGTCGACCACATCCCTGTCGACCAGTCTCAGATGGCCCACACCTGCAACTGCAAGATACAGTGCTATCGGACATCCCAAACCCCCTGCACCGGCAATGAAGACCCTTGCATTTTTCAGGCGTTTTTGCCCTTCTTCACCAAAAAGCATTATTTGCCGGGAATAGCGTTCCAGTTCCTGCTCGCTTAACATGCTTTCCATTTCTCTTTCAAACCACAAAAACCTGATCCTGCATCCTACATGATCATTTTTCCCGGCTGACCTTCAGTTCATACTTTTCCGCGATCTCCTGCAACGAGTCAGCAAGGTATCGGACCTTTTCCCAGGAGAGACCGTAGGTGTTCAGTTTCCAGGCGCGGGTTGCACCGGCAAATTCCCCGACGATTCCCCTTTTCGAAAGCTCGTCCGAGAAGAAGAAACCTTTCCTTTTATGAGTGGCAGCCACGACATCGAAACTCCCGGTGGTATCAACTTTTGAGAGAGTATGTTTTCGTGGGTATTCGGACAGGACCTGGCTGCCTTCGATGGACAGGAGCTTCTCCATGAGGAAATTGGATTTCCTTACCTCTTCATCCCAGTGCAGCGTACGTTCTTTCACGGCCGGGAAGGAAGCCATCATTGCCATCAGGGTCGAGCCCATGAGAGTACAGCCGAGCATCTCGACCTCTTTGACACCGAACTTGCGTCCGGTCAGGTCACCCACCATGCCTGTCGTCCTGAACACCACATCAGCCCATTCATCGGTTGTTGCAAGCACACCGGAAGGAGCAGGAGATGCCATACTCTTGTGTCCTGAGCCGACAACAAAATCAGCACCCAGATCCTTACCGTCAACAGGCATGACACCGACCGTGTACGCCCCGTTATAGAGCAGGGGAATATCATACTGGTGTGCAACCTTCGCGATACCGCGTACATCATGCTCGTTGGCCAACTGGTAATCAAAATGGTCGATCATGACAAGTCTGGGAGCCTTGCCCGTCTCAGCAGTCACAGCTTCTATCTTTTCCGCGACGGCATCCGGCCTGATGACGTTATCCGTACCCCTGGGAACTTCCTTCACTATGCCCCCCGCGGCCTCTACTGCCAGGAATTCCGTGTAGTGGGCAAGAGAGGATACAATTACCGTATCACCAGGCTCTACCAGACTGGAGGTCACAGCCTGAAAGCCCCTCCTGGCACCTGGAACCACACGGGCCGTATCCATGTTAAGGAAGTGTGCTAGGTCTGTGTGAAAATCTGCGATCGGAGGTTTTGATATCTTATCCAGGCGGAACGGTTTACGGCAGCTGTCACAGGCAGAATATCCATCACCATAAGCTATGAGAGCCTTACGCGCTTCAGGAGTCAGTCTTCCTGCAGCCTGGATCGGCTGTATATTGATGGATTCTTCCTCACGACTGCGTACGGGCAATGTACCGGCAATCTTGCCCATTTCAGGGGAACCGGTGCCAGCTTCCAGATCGGCGATTATGGTTTTTATCCTGCCGATCTGTTCATTGAACTCTTCACTTTCCACCTGTTCACTGCCACCCGGCAGAGTATTCCGCAACATTTCACGGATGTCTTCAAGGGCAAAAAGTGCTTCAAATGTTTTTTGAACTCTAATATTCAAAATATATACCTCTTTTATCCTTTCCTGCTGGAATCTCTTTCAGACCTTTTGGTTGTATTTTCGTCATTTTACCTAATAGATGGAACATTATCTTCCAATCAGCACGATTCACAATTGTGAATTCATTGTTTAGCAACTAAGCCTATATAAGAATAATGGATACAACAAAAAACACCTCAATAACACTGCGAAAGGTACTTTAAGGTATAAAATTAATTCACAATCGTGAATTCAACACGGAAAACACATATTTAAAATCAGACCAAGAGTAGATATTATGAAATTACCCTGCCAGATGATAGTATGGGATGTACTTCCAGCCATAAGAGCAGCAATTGCAGAAGAACTTATGAACTGCGGCCTCAGCCAGCAGGATATCGCAAAAGAACTTGACATGGCACCTTCGGCAGTCTCACAGTACCTTTCCAAGAAGAGAGGCTACAAGATAGTGTTCGAGGATGATGTCAAAGAATCGATCCATCTTCTGGCAATGGACATGAAAGAGAAACGCGTTGAGGACCTTTCTGCCAGGATATGCCAGATATGCATGCAGATGCGTGAAGAAGACCAGAAGTGTGGCCAGTGAAGCAGTAAGGGATATTTTAGCTGTTCTTTATCAGAGAGGAGTAATTCAATGGATGTCGACAACATAAGAAAGGATTTTCCACTCCTCGAAGATGTAGCTTACCTTGATAACGCTGCAACAAGTCTTTCCCCTGAACCTGTGATCCATGCCATGAACGAATTTGAGCGGCACTACCGGTCAAACGTTGGCAGAGGAGTACACAGGCTGACAACCGTTGCAACCCAGCGATACTGGGATGCCCACAGAAAAGTGGCAGAGTTCATTGGCGGGGAAGATGGGACTACGGTACTAACCAAGAATACGACCGAAGCCATCAATATGGTTGCCTTCGGACTCGAGTGGGATCATGGCGACAATATTGTGACCACTGTGCTGGAGCATCATTCGAACTTTCTCCCCTGGATGGAATTGCGTAAGAAAGGAGTAGAGGTATCTGTGATCGATCCTTTTCCTGACGGCACCATAGATCTTGCAACATTTGATTCTGCAATCAGTGATAACACCAGACTTGTGGCTCTTACACATGCTTCCAATGTCCTTGGAAATGTCCTTCCTGTAAAAGAGATAGCGTCGATATGCCAGGAACATGGAGCAAAGTTGCTGATAGACGGTGCACAGTCCGCCCCCCATATACCTGTGAACGTAAAGGAGATCGGATGTGATTATTTCTGTTTTTCCGGACACAAGATGCTCGGACCTACCGGTACGGGAATACTCTGGATGAAAGAAGCTGGTATCAACCCCCTGCTACTTGGAGGTGGGGCCATTGACAGGGTCACCAGGGATAACTACACTCTTGCCGAAGGTTACCAGCGCTACGAAGCCGGAACACCCCATATTGCGGGGATGATCGGCCTTGGGTATGCAGTTGACTATTTGAACAAGATTGACATGGATAGTATTGAAAAGCATGAAAGGAAAATGACGCAAAGACTCATTCATGGCCTAGAAGACATGGAAAATGTGCATGTTTACGGTCCCCTCGAAAAGAAAAGGAGAATAGGCGTTGTTTCCTTCAACATAGAAGGCATGCACCCCCACGAAGTCTCACACATACTTGATGAGGCATCGGGTATAATCACAAGGTCAGGAGAGCACTGCTGCCAGCCCCTGATGGACTACCTTGGGCTTCCCGGCGGCACAGTACGTGCAAGTATATACCTCTACAATACGGAAGAAGAAACAGACCTTCTACTGAATACCGTTGAAGAGATCGCCCGGAGATTATGAGATGTTCAGAGAGTTGCCGTGTATCAAAGCAGAAGGTGAATCATTTTCGCAGGATATGCATCCGGTCATAGAAGAAATGCCACTTGCTGTCAGTGTTAACGGACGCCATGCCCTCACAGCCATGACAAGTCCTGTGATGCTCAGGGAATTCGTCATTGGCTTCCTCTATACCGAGCGTATAATCAAAGGTATCGAAGAGATAGAATCAATCCGCTTTGAGGAGAACACTGCCAGTGTCCTTACAACAAATCCCTTCAAGATACTCACTTCACAGAAGACCGTCCTGAGCGGCTGCGGAGGGAGCATGTCATTCCTTGACATTGAAAAACTTCCGGAGATACATTCTGACATGTCCATTGATTCTGAAAGTATAAGGATCTCCGTGAAAGAAGCACTTGAATCCGAACTCCACGTCAAGACAGGTGGTATACATGTGGTGGGGCTTTACGGTGAAGAGAGCAGGATAACAGTTGTTGAGGACATCGGCCGGCACAATGCACTGGACAGGGTGATAGGCTACGCTCTTGAACGTGAGATCGACCTTTCAAGGACCTATGTCATATGTTCGGGACGCATTTCCTCTGAAATGGTCCGAAAATGCCTTGTGGCGAATATACCTGTTATTGTTTCAAGGGGTGCCACTACAACACTAGCAATCGAGATCGCAAAGGCCAGGGGTCTTACTATCATTGGTTTTGTAAGAGGGAAGAAAATGAACATCTATTCGGGAGGAAAACGTGTTTCAGATATGCCTTCCGAAGATGCAGGCTATCTTGAAGAAGAATAAGGACAAATTCAAAAAGGGCTTAGAGGGATGATCAGGACTCATCCACCAAAGACAACATGGAGGATGCGGATCTCATCGTCATTGCAGAGAATGTGATCTTCAGGAATTATCTCCCCGTTCATGACCACAAGCACCTCGCTCTGACTGATACCAAGGGTCTGCAGGAGTTCCTCCACAGTTAAAGACTCAATTTCCATTTCTTCTGTTTTCCCGGAATGTAATGTGACTTTCATTGACTTGACAACTCACCAGATCATAAATATCAAAAGCTTAAGCCAGGACCCGGATTCGAACCGGGATGGAATCGCTCTGCAGGCGATTGCGTAGCCGCTCCGCCATCCTGGCATATATTCACAATCGTGAATGAAGCCAATACACCTATTGGATATTTAAAGCCTGCGCAGAGAAATACTGCAAGCATCTGAATGTTGAGGTTCGCTCAAACTATAGAGCCTAAATATTTTCCATCAAGCTATAGGTATCATTTGCCAACAATTTATTTAGAGAGAGATTATAGGGATATCCGGTGCGGGGATTTCTTTAACATGAATCACACCTCCTGAAACAAAACTGCTCGTCTCTCGAAAACTGCCCGCACCTTCTCCTGGTCATTATGCATCAAATTTATCATTAATGACCGTATTATGAAGAGCTGCATAGATTCATTTTTAAAGGACCTGTAGTGTAGAGGATATCACTTGAGCCTCCGGAGCTTAGAACCCGGGTTCAATTCCCGGCAGGTCCGCGAAAATACTTTCAATATTCCTAAGCCGAAATTAGTTTTCGGATTAATAGCCCTATGGAATATATATCTAAATCAACATCATCAGACTTAAACCTGTAATTAGCGCCATTACCCATATGTACAGGCAAGCAAAAATTTGCCAGCAGCCAGTTGAACTCCTAACGTCTACTCCTGTATGATCATGATCTGGTGAATGCGTATTCTTTGCCCAATTCTGTAAGGCTGTATGTTATCCATGATGCTTCTCTTTTGCCTTCAATCAGGTGATTATCAGCAAGGACTGAAAGATGGTAAGAAAGCTTTGAAGGAGAAGTTTTCGTTATTTTCTGTATAACGCATGCACAAAGCGGTTGCATTGAAAGAAGACTCAGTATTTTTAATCTGAGGGGAGATGAAAGAGCATCATATATCTGGCTTTGCCTGATTATCTTACTTTCATCCGGCATTTCTTCAATTATCCTATCTATCCCGCCAATCATTTCTATTTCTTTGGATACCTCTTCCGGGATTTTCATATATTTACCCCACACCAAAACTCTGTTTGGTCCATTCTATGCTAAAAGCAATGATTCATTTGAATTCTATACTGATACTACCCGACTTCTTCGCCAGGGACTCCGATAGAATTCCCATCTCCATCCTGCATACATGCAATACTCCGCAGGGCACAGGGCAATTAGATGAGCATTTCATTTCCCGGGCTTTTAAGATCACGTAATTGTCCCTGATGTCAAGTGTCTGGTCCATGGGTATTTCCATATGTGACATTTTCTTGATCTTCTCACAATCAGTTTCAATGTCGATTATAATATTCTTCCCATCCCGCTCCCCGTGTACTTTATGCACAAAACCGCATATTGCCGAGTTTATAGTGACTTCGGACATACTATTCCCCATTTCGTGATTCAGGTAGACACTTAAATTCCATGGTGTTATCTTATAAAAAGGTATTTCAATAAAGTTTGAAATAGAAATGTTTAAGTAAGATGTTTCAAATATATTTGAAATACATGACCCAAGATTATCTGATCCACCTGATAAATATCGGATTGCAATCTGTTCAGGAATATCTGGCATTGCATGTATTGCTATGCCTGATTCCGGCTTTCTTCCTGGCTGGTGCTATAGCATCCCTCTTCTCAAAGGAATCGGTGCTGAAATACTTCGGTGCTGGCACACCAAAATACATATCTTACTCCGTAGCTGCAGTTTCCGGTTGCCTGCTTGCGGTATGTAGTTGTACGGTACTCCCCCTGTTCGCAGGTATCTTCAAAAGAGGCGCTGGTATTGGACCAGCTACCACATTCCTATTCTCCGCACCGGCTATCAATATCCTGGCAATAGTTTATACGGCAAAGATCCTTGGTTACGATCTTGGTGTAGCCAGAGCTGTAGCTGCTATTCTTCTGTCAGTCGTTATTGGATTGACAATGGCATTGCTTTATGAAAGGAAGAATGAGGAGCACAAAGGAATTAAAACGTTCAATAGCGATGAGCATTCTCATACAGTCCAGATATTCCTGCTATTGCTGGCTATACTTGTAGTCCCCGAGATAATCACCTCATGGACATACCTGGCTCTTGTAGAAATACCTCTCATAGCTGTCACGGTTTTTCTGTCCTTCAAGTGGTACTCAAGGGAAGAAAGAGCAAGCTGGATGCAGGAAACATGGTTCCTTGTCAAGATGATCGCTCCGCTGTTGCTCATAGGCGTTTTCTTTGCTGGCATCATTGTAGAGTTGCTTCCTTCCGAGATCGTGGTGGAATATGTTGGCGGCGATTCTGTCATGTCATACTTTATAGCCTCCGTTGCTGCCGCATTGATGTATTTCTCCACCCTCACGGAAGTTCCTATCATCAGTGCACTGACCCTGCTGGGTATGGGTACAGGCCCGGCTCTTGCAATGCTCCTTGCAGGTCCGGCACTGAGCCTTCCGAATATGATCGTTATCAGCCGGGTAATGGGAATACAGAAAGGACTTTCTTATATATCGCTCGTGGTGGTGATCTCAATGATATCAGGACTTATCTTTGGCTATTACCTGATATGAAGGCAGGGAGCATTTGAATGAGGTGTAAAACATGAAACTGCTGATAATTTCAGATATCCACGGAAACAAGGAAGCACTTGACGCTGTTATGGCTGTACCCCATGATGAGGTCATCTGCCTTGGTGACCTTGTGGACTATGGGCCGTCTCCTGGAGAATGCGTCAATCTGTTCAGGGAGCAGAACATACCAACCATCAGGGGAAACCATGACAATGCAGTAGCTTTTGGAGTGGAATGTGGTTGTGGTTATGAGTACAAACATCTCTCCATAGCAACAAGGGAGTACACCATAGGCGTCTTGAATGATACACAGATGGATTTCCTTCGCAAGCTACCTATGAATCTTGAAAGAACAGCGAACGGAAAGAAGCTCTACTTCACACATGGCAGCCCCCTGTCCTTCTACGATTATATAAAACCGGACACTCCGGAAGAAATAATAGAGGAGTATATCAGAGAGGTTGATGCTGATTTTATATTCATAGGTCATTCCCATCTTCCCTTTGTCCGTAAAGTGGGAGGAGTAACTCTGGTGAATCCGGGCTCTGTGGGCCAGCCCAGGGATGGTGACATTCGTGCAAGCTGTGCTGTTTTTGATACCGAAACATTCCATGCAGAATTAATCAGAGTTGAATATAATATGGAAACTGTCTTTGAGAAGATAAGGGAGAACATGCCCCATTCGGACGAACTCATTTCCATATTAAGAAGAGGCAAATAAATTGTATAGTGGTCATCATATGACATTCACAAAAAGGTGATAGAATGAAAATCGAGATTCTTGGAACAGGTTGTGCAAAATGCAAGAAGACAAAGGAAATAGTTGAGCAGGCGGTTGCCGAGCTTGGTATCGATGCAGAAGTGGTTAAAGTCGAGGACATAAATGCTGCATTGGATTATGGAGTGATGATCACACCAGCCGTTGTGATCGAGGGTGATGTAAAGATTGCAGGGAAGGTCCCGCCGATTGAGAAAGTCAAGGAATGGTTATCATAAGTATCAAAATGGAGGATATATTATGGCAGAAGGAACAAAATGTGCATGTGAAGCTGCAATCATTGGGTTGTATGCATGTGCCGGTGGCTCAAGCGTTGGTCAGATGGCAAACAAGGTAGCAGTTGAGCTTACTAAATAGGGAAAAGGAAAGATAATGTGCACTGTCGGGATTGGAGGAAACGTCCCCGGCATCATAAAAAGCACTGAGGGAACCGATGAGATCATTGCCATCGACGGTTGTTCCCTCTTATGCGCTAAGAAGTCACTTGAGCGTGCAGGGTTCACAGTTGATAAGAGTATAGTGATAACAGAACTCGGCATGAAAAAGGGTGGAAGTCTGGATATTCAGGAAAGCGACGTAAATGAGATCATGGCCAAAGTAGAGGATGCTTTGACTAACTGAGACCAGACCGAACAACATAATCCAATAACAAAGGTGAATGTCGTGGCTGCAACAGACTCAATAGAGACCTCCATGAATACTAGCGACTGGCCTGTAACTGATGGTGACTATGTGATAGGGGACCCTGGTTCTCCTGTTGCGGTCGTGACACTTGCTTCTGACTATAAAAAGCTGGGCTTGCAGAATTATGCTATCTGTGGTACGTGTTTTACAGAGAATTTCGGCATTCAGAAAGTAATTGTAAACGTACTTTCAAATCCCAGAATTAACTGCCTGATAGTCTGTGGCAAAGAAAGCAAACATTTTGCAGGCCAGTCCATTATGGCACTTGTGGAAAACGGGGTTTCGACCATGGGCGGTTATAAGAAGATAATCGGCTCAAAGGGAGTGATCCCTTACCTGGATGAGATCCCCATGACCGCAATAAACCGCTTTATACGGGAAATCGAGGTTGTGGATCTTATAGATACCACGGATCCGGAAACTATTCAGAAGGCAATTGACTCCTGTAAAGGTAAGGAAAGGAACAGAGAATCCAGGTATATCATGCCGGAAATTAATGAGAACAGCTGGAGAAAGTATGAAAACATGGTTCAGCAGAACGTCATGTCTAAACTGAAAAAATAACAGGAAATCCCATCATGAAAATAATTCATATCTACTGAAAAGACCTGATATGTTCTCAAAGATGCAGGAATGAACTGTTTCACAGTGACCATGCTTAAAATATGATAAATTATCTATATTTATGATAACAGCAGATATAATGGGGAAATATGGGGCGTAGTAAACAGCACAACTATGGTCGTAATTATCCAGATTTGATGTTGTGGGTTATATATACACATTTTGTATCAAAAGTACCTTCTTATTCTAAGGGTGATAAGCTGAGACGTATCTTACTCAAGCACCTGTTATATAAAATGGGTGAGGGGGCTACAATTTCCTCCGGGTGTAAAATATATTATCCTCAGGGAATTTCCCTTGGAAAGAATGTCATAGTCGCAGAAAGAATCTCACTGGACGGGAAAGGAACAATAGAGATTGATGACGATTCGATAATTGGTTTTGAGTCGATACTTCTCACAAGTACCTACAATTCCACCCGAAAGGACGTTCTGATCAGAAAGCAGGGAAAGTCACAAGCTCCTATAAGAATAGGGAAGAATGTGTGGATAGGAGCAAGAGTGACTATATTGCCGGGAGTAGAAATCGGAGATGGGGCAATAATCGGAGCCAACTCTGTAGTTACTAAAGATGTAATGCCTAATACAGTTGTAGGTGGTGTTCCTGCAAAGTATATTAAAGACAGGTAGGCTAGTAGAGTTCACCATATATCGAGTATTGACGAGGGAAGATTAAACGCATTTATTGGCATGGATATATAAATAACATTCTTAACAGTAAAGTAAAATGTGACAAAATAATAAATGGGGGTAAGTAGTATATGCTAAATAATCTGTTTGATCTGAGTGGTAAAGTTGCGATTGTAACCGGTGCCTCAAGTGGACTGGGGGCCCAGTTCGCTAAAGCATTGGCC
The DNA here is from genome assembly GCA_033549165.1 of Methanolobus sp. GTDB lineage: Archaea > Halobacteriota > Methanosarcinia > Methanosarcinales > Methanosarcinaceae > Methanolobus. The sequence continues at coordinate 18,759 of JAWSUM010000022.1, read as the reverse complement.
AATGCCGGAGCAAATATCACCATTGTGGCAAGAAGGATTGAAAAATTAGAAGAACTGAAAGTAGAACTGGGGAATCTTGATTTATTTTGCAACGCTGCTTGAGTTTTTCAACACAACATAAAAACATATCTCATTCTTGCATAAACTATTTATTTGAAAGCATCGAAGATTTGTCAAAAGGTGATGAGGTCCGCCCTGGCTATTAAGTCTAAACCGCTTACGCTGATGACTTCTACATAATTGCGGAGGTGTACTTTTGTATACAGTCATTCTAATAGGCATAGGCGGTTTCATAGGTGCTATCCTCAGATACACTATAGGTGGATGGGTACAGGATAATTTTGTCAGTTTTCCTTTCGGAACTTTGGCTGTAAACATACTGGGAAGTTTTTTTCTGGGCTTGATAATGTACATTTCCGAATACCATGGCATTTTCAATGAAGAGACCAGAGTATTCCTCACAATAGGAATATTGGGGGCATTTACAACATTATCTACTTTCAGTTACGAGTCATTCAAACTGTTGGATAGTTCTAACATAACATTGCTGATCATCAACATAGTGGCTACAGTGGTACTTTCCATACTTGCAGTCTATCTTGGAAAAACTGTGGCTCTGAGCTTTACAAGTGGCCTATGGAGGGGTATTGGATGAAAAGAGAATCCACCGCAATATTACTGAGAATATTCATCGGAGAATCTGACAAGTACAAGGGCAAATCATTATATATGCATATAGTAGAGATGCTAAAAACGGAAGGAATAGCAGGAGCAACTGTTTTCAGAGGGATTACGGGGTTCGGAAAGAACAGCTACATCCATACAACATCGATACTCCGTTTATCCACAGATATGCCGATACTTATCGAAGTCGTCGATACCGAAGAGAACATTGCCAGGATAAGACCAAAACTAGATGACATGATCTGTCAGGGACTGATTACCGAGGAAAAGGTGAATATTGTCTTTTATGACTGTAACATCCAGAAGTAGTATGCAAACAGGCTTGAACAGGTGCCTGAAGTATATTTGATGGAGAAAAACTCCTTATGTCCAGCTCACGCCATGCAGGCAGAAATGGAAGATCTGGAACAATGCGTTACACTGGAGGTTTCCGTCCGGCAGTACTTGGACAGGTCAAGGAGGAAAAGCACCCTTATCAATGCGCTCCTTGGAGAGGGAATGCTGCCTAGTCTGGTTATTCCTCTCACCGCAGCCCCAACTCTTATTAGATATGCCTAAATGATCGGTTAACAGTTAATCCTTAATTCTCAGCTTATACACGTTGATTTCTGGCGTATCTGATGAATAAAGTTAACATCGGTTCTGCAAAGTTCAAATTTAGTTATGATACTGGATTTAATGTATGGTCTGATACCGCACGTGAACTACCACCCAATAAATTGGGTGGCTTCTTGCTTCATCCAGCTTTCTCGAGTGAAAGGTCTGTCCACAAGCTTAAACCGCAGTCCCTGCGGTAGTATTGTTGAGTGCAATATTCATGATGTTGATAGCAGCATTTACATCCCGATCATGTTTTGTTGAGCATGAAGGACATATCCAGCTTCTATCCTTTAGTTTCAGATCGGTTTTCTTATGACCACAAGCACTACACTGTTTTGAACTTGGCTCGAATCTACCGATCTGTTTTATGGTCTTACCGTACCACTCTGATTTATACTTGAGCTTCTGGATGAAACTACCCCAGGAAGCATCTGATATTGATTGTGCTAAACAGTGGTTCTTGACCATTCCTTTAATATTTAGATCCTCCAGACAGACCGCTTGGTTCTTGTCAATCAGTCTCTTGGATAACTTATGCTGGAAATCATTACGTTGGTTAGCTATTTTTTCATGTAGTTTAGCTACAACCAACTTTTGTTTGGCCCTGTTCCTAGAACCTTTCTTTTTACATGACAGCTTCCGTTGCTCACGTTTAAGTTTTTTCAGGGATTGCTTTAAGTGTCGAGGATTCTCTATCTTTTCACCTGTTGAAAGAATCGCAAAATGGTCAATCCCAACATCAACACCAATGGTTGTACCTGAACTAACTTTTTCAGGTATCTCCTGTCCATCGTCAACAAGTATGCTTATGAAATATTTACCAGTTGCTGTTCTTGATACTGTAGCAGTTTTCATTTTTCCATCAAATCTAAGGTGAAACTTTGCTTTGATAGGTTGCTTTATCTTAGGCAATTTGATCGTGTTATGATCCAAATCCACTATATAGTGTTGAGGAACCTGAAAAGATTGGATTATACTTTGACTTAAAATTTGGATGATCTGCTTCTTTCCTGAAAAATTTCTTAAAGGCGTTATCTAAATTGTCAATCGAAGCCTGTAAGGATTGGGAATTGACTTCCTTTAACCACTCGTGTTGAGCCTTAAGATCAGGCAACATGTTCTTGAGCTCGTTCTTACCAGGTGATTTTCCTGTAGTTTTATACGTGGTATTCTTGAGATCAAGAGCCCAGTTGTAAACATATCTACAAGTACCAAACTGTTTCTCAAAGAAGTCTCTCTGGGTTTTATTAGGATACAATCGATACTTATATGCTATTAACATGAACAAAAGATTTTATATGGCTAATCACATTTATATTTATTGTTCCAGCTGTATACGATATTTCTACAACGCTGCTTGTAATAATGGACGTAATTCATCCACCCGTTGAAACGGGTGGTCTTCTTACTCCAACGTGATAAATTTTTTATACTATTGCGGAGATGGTATAAGCGATTGGTTCAGTTAAACATAACATTACTGGCATCTTTTTTAAAGATAAGTAAACATTCTCAGAAAATCTGCAGATTTCACAATTATACAATAATACAGGGCGTTCTGTATGGGTAAAAGAAATAAGGCTTTACTTACATGTGCCATAACAAGCATTATTGTCATAGCTCTTGCAATTTTACTAACAGGCTTAAATAACGATGCACAGCAGGGCACTACCATTACAATATCCGCTTCTGCAGTATTGACGGAAGCTTTCACAGATATTGAGAAAGAGTTTGAATCGGAGAATTCTGGTATCGATCTCATTATGAACTTTGCAAACGCTGGTTCCCTAAGAATGCAAATTGAAGGAGGGGCCCCCATAGATGTGTACGCTCCAGCAGATAGAGTCCAGATGGACATTCTGGTTTCTCATGGATTCGTTTACAACGATTCTCTGAAAGATTTTGCAGCTAGCTCCCTTGTGATAATAGTCCCGAAAGGCAATATTCTCAATCTTACAAGCATAGAAGACCTAGCCAAACCGGAGGTGAAGCGGATAGCATTCACTGATACAGAGGCTTCAACTGTAGGTAAATATGCAAAGCAATCATTGATTAAAAAGGGTTTGTGGGATAACGTGCAAAATAAACTGTTGATTGGGGACACGGTTAAAAACTCACTCGTTTACGTGGAAAGAGGAGAAGCGAATGCAGGATTTGTATTTGAGACAGACGTAAAAACCGCACAGCCAGATACAATTGAGGTAATTACTTCAGTTCCTGTGAGTGAACCTATTACTTATCCCATAGCTATAGTTTCAGATACCCAGCACTACAAAGAATCCAAAATGTTCATAGATTTTGTGACTGGAGAAAAAGGTAGGTTCATTATGGAGCGGTACGGTTTCATTGTTTTACAGAAGGACGCTTGAGCAGACCCTTCCTCCTCAAGTGTCTTATCTTTACCAGGGCCGGGATACACTATGAGAACTTGTGAATGATTATAAATGATCTTCCTATAACTGTAGTGATGGGGAAGGGAAAGGAGTTGTCAGAAAAAACAAAAAGTAAAGAGAGGAACTGATCCAGTTAAACCTTTACAATATCAATTCGTATCCTTCCCATAGATGCAAGCCTTAACAGGAGTGTGTTAACACTCTGCTTCGACAATCCCAGCTTACTGGAAAGCTCCCTTATGTCATGAGTTTCTTCCAGTGCCTCCAAAAGGTCTTCACCGGTACTGTCCATCCATTCCTCGAACATTCTGCGCAGTTCAGGAGTAGCATATGCCCCAAGCTCTGCACTTTTTTCAACAGCATTTGCCATTGTTTCCATAGTAGCCATACATTTCTGCATCATCTCAGGCATTTTTCCGCCTGACATCATCATCTGCATCATTTCCATGGGTTCTGTTGACCGTTCATCCCATTCCTCCTTTCATAGTAATATTATTCACTGTCAGATCCGCATCCACTGAACGACTTCAATGCTTCCTTTGATCTTACCCTTTTCATAGGCTTCGCGGCAAGCTTCTGAAGGTTCGAAGTTATTCTTCCCAACTCTCCGTAAGGTATGCCTATGAGGTTCTCTTCATCGAGTACATCTGTAGCTTCTCTGCATCCGTAGCAACCCAGACTTGAATTTAGTTTTCCTGTCACAAAGGGGATCACGGTCGAATCCACACATGTTACCTGGAACACAGCTGTATTGAACTCTAATCTTTTTCCGGTATCATATATGGATGCAAGTGACAGCCACATCAGTTGTTCCGGCAAGGCTTCGATCACAACAATATCCGGTTCTATTTCAATATTCTCAAGGGGACTCAGCAAGACTGCTGTATATTTCCCTTGCTCTAGCCTTGTCATTCCTTCCATAGCGTTACTCGCAGAGTCAGGACTCTCGAACAAACCCATTTTGAACATCATCTGCCCAGAAGAGAGCATCTCTGGCAAAGGTTTCAGACCAAAAGCGGTGGCTGAGGCAGGACAGGTTATGTTATCAGCAGTTATCAACACTTTCTCTCCTTTTCCGGCTGTCATTAACCCCTGGCAATACCTTGACTTTGTCATTGCATCATAGGCACCTGTAAAAGTCACCCCTTCTCCGGCTTTCAGGAATCTGACGCCCACCGGAGCTCTTTGAAGATTCAATATATCTGTAAGTTCCTTTGCAAATTCGTTCATCATGTTTTATCTTCTCAATCTAATACCTTATCCGTGCACACATTGTTCCTGAACTCTCTTTTTCGGTAAGTCTGTCCCTATCTTTACAAACCACGGGGTGACATTGGCTATTTTCAACCAGTTACTGAAGGATTCCCTCGAAGAATGGATCTTCAATGCTCAGGTAGTAAAAGGTCCATTGTCCTTCCTTCTTGTCCCTTACAAAATTGAGATCGCGCATTTTTGCAAGATGGCGGGAGACTTTGGGCTGAGGCAGATCCAGTATATGGCATATCTCACACACGCATAGCTCCCTTATGTCCAGAAGTATGAGGATTCTCAACCTGGTCTCGTCGGAGAGGACTTTAAAGAAATCTTCCCACTTACCTGTTATTTTTGGAGTTACTGATTCGACAGAATGCATACGCATATTCGAATATGCGTATATGCATACTAATACTTTTTGCATAATCAGAACAAACAAGGAAACGGACATCAAATAGAGTTTACTTGGAAAATTGCTATTTTCATGCTGCATACCGAATTGTCATTTCAATTTGTATCGTAACTATCCAGCCTGCCACAATCAGCCTATTGATGCTGATTCGATTAAAATAGAGGGTTTTTGTCCTAAATAAATCCAAAATGAAAAAGCAAGCAATAGACACAATGAGAATAAATTATTCATAAGAAGTTCAAGTGTCAATTTTTTATCAAGATGGGTATTGATTGTGATATTATCAGGCGGAATAGTTACAAAATGAGTAGGCATTTAAGCTAAAATTCTAATTGGACAACCTCGTCAGTTAGTTGAGCAGGAATTGGAAAAAAGACGAGGCAGGACTTATCTGCCGGATTAAGTGATTACATTCTTTAGATGCTTCAAATATAAGGTCAAAAAATAGGGATAGTGAGGTGTTTCTCGGATATACCTCACTCATATGGTGTTTTGTTTGTGTATCAGTCATCGTCGCCGCTGAAACGGGCAGAGTCGTGACAGTTGCCGCACGAGTTGGGCATTACGTCCGCATCCCGTGTGGAAAACGGCACGAGTGCAGAGCTCTGGCCTGGCCACACCACATCGAACACGTGGGACCCCACGTTGCCCTCAGCCACGGCACTCTTACCGTCCGCATCGAAAGCCAGATGCCACTGGGCATCGTCATTCACGTCCTGAAGTTTGCCGATCTTCGGCATGTGGCACGAGGTGCACCTGCCTACTGGCGAGGTTTCATCGGTCGGGGTATAGGGGGCGACACCCATGCTTGCCTCCTCTTCCATATGCCTGGCGACCGCACGGGCCACAGTATCGCGAACCATGAACCCATCTTCCCTGGCCATATTGAGTAAGTCTTCTTTTGCAATATCTTCAAATGGCTCGTGGCTCGCATGGCAGGTCAGACACAGCGTGTTGTCGTTATAGGCAGCTTCCTCGAACTTAACCCCATCCACCTCAAGGTCTGGAGCACCCAAGGTGTGAGCGTCATGGCAGGTAAAGCAGGTGAGCTTTTCGAACGGATTGTCGTAGTGAACCGAGCGACGCATCTCAGAAAGCATCTGGGAGTGTGCCCGGGAGTGCGTCTGGTCGGGCCAGCTGTGGAACGTGCCCTCTTTCCAGGTTCCGGAATAATCCTGCAGACCGGAAGTGGGTTGATCATAATTGTAATAGAAGTCTTCGATTTCGTACACGCCAGACACGAAGAAACCATTGCCCAATGAGCTTTCGTAGCTGCCGTTATAGGGGTATTTATGAATACCTTCGGGAGTAGCACTCTTGCCCGCATGGGAACCATGGCACTGGCCGCACAGCTCATTGCCTGCCTTGACCGTCAGATACTGGGGTAAGATAATCTTGGTCTTATCTCCTCTCTCCGCGTGATCCGAGCCGGGGCCGTGGCAGCTCTCGCACGTGATATCGAGATCTTTGAATTCGAAGTTCGTGACCACCTGTTTAGCATCGCCCGGTTCGTGGGCGTCGTCGAAATCTTGCTTCTCGATCATTGCGCCTGTTGCATGGCATCCAGCACAATTGCGTGCCATGGTGTTTGCAGGGTAGGCCCAGTGGCCGGGGCTCTTCTGCCAGAACTTGGGTGCAGGCACATCGTTGGGACCCAGAGCATCGCTATCTGCAGGAGTGCCGTCCTGCATGATGTACACGGGCATATAGGCTATGTAGTCTGTGTAGTCATCCTCAAGCCAGTTAGTCACGTTGTTATCTTTGGCCCACTGGCGAACCCAAGGTACATCCTGCATCAGGCACATGTAACGTTGCTTGCCTTCGCCGAAGTTGGGATGGCGGTCGGATTGTTCATGATCGGGATCTACCCATCCCTCACCCCAGTTCCCCTGACCGCCGATGGTGGCTGCCACAGGGATGAAAACGGGATTCTCCTTAGGATCGTACGTTCCGGCGTCCTGTTCATCCTTCCAGGCGAAAATGTCCCCGTCAGCCCCCGAGCAGTCGAGGTCGTTCTCGGTCAACTTCGTATCGCTTTCCGGATAGAATTTGAACAGATACTCCCGCTCTCCTTCGTTATCCCGCGTGCAAAGCACCACGTTCACGAGGCCTTCACCATCCTGCGGATCCTGCACCATAAGAAGGTCGCCATTGGGATTCCGGGGCAGCACCTTGTCACCAGGTTCAGGCCACATGTCGGGATAGACCATCTGATCGGTACCCTGAACCACGAAGCGGGAATGGGCCGACGCCTCCTCGGTTCCTTCATATGCTTCGAACAGGTCGGGCCAAACCCTGCCGTGGCACATCTGGCATGTACCCATGCCAACATAGGTCGACTGGTTGCTCGGCCTACCCGAGAGGGTAATCATGACATCAGAAACCGTCGAACCTGATTCGACATGGATAGACTTAAGAGTTTCACCGTCCAGGTACGCTTCAGAGGGTGCAGTCACGTAAAGATATACTGAGCCGGTTTCGACGTTGGTAAGTTTGAAGGATCCATCAGACGCCGTGGTACCTGTGGCAGTTTGCCCCACCGCCTGTACGAAGGCACCTGATACAGGATTCATTTTGACATCTTGGACCTTCCCTTGAACCGTTCCGACATCTGAATCGGTAGTTTCTGGTTTCTCCGAGACACACCCCGCTATAGCGATTACTATTAATAAAAACAATAATAATAAAAAGAACAATAGTCCATTTTTGTCCTCTTTCAATTTCTTTGCCCCCTCTTTTTTTCGGGAACTATTTAACCTGGCTTCATTCACTATATTGTTTACGGCGTTAATTAATTAATAGTCGACTGCCATAAGATATAAAATTAACGTCCCTCTCCACATACACAATCAAATCTCGGAGTAGCCAGGTCTTCTATCGCTTTCCTGTCGATAGATGGCTGGAATTCAAAGTCAAAATCATATCAGGTTTTTTCTCACCGGAAAAACAGTGAACCTTGTACTTCCCTCAATTGCAGCAGCTTATCTGTGCATTCTCTCCCTTTCAAAGAGATGATCAAGCACTCTCATTTTAGTTTTGTCATCCAACAGTTGCCCAATACAGAAAGGGTTATGGAATGCTGAGGTTAGCACCATAAGCGAGATATAGATAACATTGTTATATAGCAAAAGCATGTGTGAAAAAAGCGGGCATAACTGCAAAGGACAACTCAATTACCCTGAAAAAAGGTGGATCCGGTTCCTTATCCTTCGGGTAGTCTGCCAGGAGCCACTTCATGGGTATGGCATAGTAAAAGCCATTGAAGAATTAAGTGAAGGTAAGCACATTATCAAATCAGGTACCATGTATACTACCCTGCGCAGGATGGAAAAGGAGGGACTGCTGGAATCCTTCTGGGAAGGAAGCGATACAGGGCCTGACAGGCGCGTATACAGGATAACCCCGGATGGCAGGAAGCATCTCAAGGAATGGCTTGAGATGCTCATGGAGCGGAAAAGGATGATGGAAAAAATTCTCTTATTCTATGAACAGGAATTCAGAGGCGATAACAGTGAAGATATTTGATGTAATAGATGAAATTAAAGGAACGGGACCAGTAGAAGGAACAAAATCCAACTTATTATATGAAGCGGATGAGTTCAAAGTGAGAAGGATAGCTCTCTCTCCCAGAGATGAGATCCTGCCATGTAGGATGGCATCAAGCGTTATCTTCTATGTAGTGAAGGGAAGTGCAGAAGTATCTGTGGATGATGTGAAGAACCTGCTTCGAGAAGGTGAGTGCCTTGTTACAGGACCTGCTACCCTTTCAATGAAAACCGAAGAAGGCGCGACAATACTTGGCATACAGATATCTAAAAAGTGATTTAATGAATGATACATCCATATTCATTAATGCTTTTGCACTCGTGTGCCTGCTCTATGCATTCCACCTTGACAGAAACAGAACAAAGAAAGCGCTCATCAAAGCAGCTAACTCTTTCGTCCGTATATTGCCTACAATACTTACTATAATAGTGTTCATAGGCTTATTGCTGGGGTTTATCCCTCCTGCAAAGATCTCAGCGTTCATAGGGGAGCAGTCCGGTATCGGTGGTGTGCTGCTGGTAGCAGTTATGGGCTCATTCCTGCACATTCCCGCCCTGATAGCCTTTCCGTTGACAGCATCATTGCTTGATGCCGGTGCCACAGTTACCACTGCCGCAGCATTTATCACGACACTCACCATGGTAGGCGTGGTCACACTGCCTCTTGAGATCAGGGAGATGGGTAGAAAGATTGCACTTCTCAGGAACGGGATCAGCTTTTGTATTGCCATAATGATAGCTGTGCTTATGGGGTTGATACTTTGAAGCAGGGACCGGGAATGCAGAAAAAAGACAGGCGGCTTGATGTTATATCTCTGCTGTTAATGATGCTTCTTACATTTACCCTGCTGTATGCGTATCCCGACAAAAGAGAGCCTGTTATATCAGTTGCCGCCAGTTATCTGCTTGAAATGCTGCTGATACTGCCTGCAGTGATGATCATCATGGGACTGTTTTCCGTGTTTGTTTCCGATGAAGCTGTTGTCAGGCACCTGGGACAAGGTTCCGGGATTAAGGGTTTCTTTGCAGCCCTGTTCTTTGGTTCGTTACCTACAGGTCCCCTCTACATTGCCTTTCCGGTTGCTTCTGCCATGCTCGGGAAGGGTGCCAGAACATCGAACATTGTTGTTTTTCTCTCAGCCTGGGCGTGCATTAAGATTCCACAGGAACTTGTGGAGCTGCAGTTCCTTGGCCCGGAGTTCATGATAACAAGATTATTACTGACAATAGTTTTTGTGAGTTTGATGGGAATAGTTATTGAATGGCTGACGGACAATGGCCAAAGCTGCCATTCACAATTATAACATGCCATCACAAGTATAATTGTAAGATTGTGACAAGTACGAGATCGCAGGAAAAGAAGAAGGTACAGATGCTAGGAAGGGCACCATTTTACCATCAAGATAAAAACGCTGATGCTGATCTCATAAAAGAGCCGGTGCATCGGATACTGATAAGCCATCATTCATTTTCTATATGGCCTCTCCTGTTTCTTTTAAGAAATTCAGCCACCTGCGGGCTTCGGCCACCCTTTCACGCGAATAGGTTTCATGGAATTTCCTTTTTCTTTCTTTGGATTTTCCTTCTTCGATATCCCTGAGGCTCATGAGCGTTCTCAGCAATCCGACAGTTTCATCGAAAAGCCTGTCTGCCTCCTCCCGGGTTAACTGGCCGGTTGCAAGCTCCAGTTCATCCTCCTTTGCTTTCTCATCGATGTAGAGAATACATTTGTTGATGAGCTTCCGATCTTCATTATCCAATTTTTCTTTCTGGAGCAGTTCCCATACGATGCTGTGAAGGTTACACATCTTTCCCTTTATGTCACAATTATACGGTATTTCCTCGCCAACCCAGAACAGGCGCGTGTGCAACGCTGCAAGAAGCTGCTTCCTTTCATGTTCTGTAATGAAATCATCCTCAGATACTTCGTTCATGTCTCTCCCTTTCATAAACAACTGTTACATCAGTCTACTTGTACAGAGATTCGTTCCGCCCTTTGGCACATGGTTCCTGACTTCTCTTTCTGGTCAAGCCGTTCCATATCATTACGGATAACAGCATGATCATGACTATTCTCAGCCAGTTGTTGCATGATATTTCCCAAAAGCGGATCTTCGATGCTGAGATAGTAAAAGGTCCATTGTCCTTCCTTTTGGTCTTTTACAAAATTGAGATCACGCATTTTTGCAAGATGGCGGGAGACTTTGGGCTGAGGCAGATCCAGTATATGGCATATCTCGCACACACAAAGTTCCCTTTTGCTTAAAAGCATGAGAATTCTCAGCCTCGTTTCGTCGGAAAGTACTTTGAAAAAGTCTTCCCATTTTCCTGTTACTCCCTTAGATTTCGTTGTTATTTCGTACATGCGTATATGCGGATATTTTAAGGATTCTATTAATACTTAATGCACACCCTCTGCAGGGAAATTGAAGAAAGGAAATCAAGCCTTCCTTTCAGTAGAACACAAAATAGATAATACTGGTCAGAGCCATGCTGCTTAAACCCATGATTGCTCCAGCCACGGTATATGTTTTCAGTACTTCAGTACTTTCCATCTCTGCAAAGTCTGCCAGTATCCAGAAATAAGGATCGTTGAAGTGAGATATGAGGAAGGTTCCCGAAGCCATGGAAAAAAGTACGATCTCCGGAGGTAATCCAAGTTGCGGCATTATAGGTATAACAAGTGCGGATGCGGTGAACAGTGTCACCATCCTTGAACCCTGTACTGTCTGTACTGCCGCAGCAATAAGGAACGGGACCAGAAGGGCAGGAATATTCGATTCCAGCATGATATTTCCGAGTGCATCTCCCACGCCTGCCAATACTAGCATTGCTCCAAGTGCACCTCCTCCGCAAATATCCAGAAGTACCAGTCCGCTTCTGCGTATTCCCTTATCCACCCACGCCCTGATGTCAGAATACGGAAAATACCGTGTTGAGATTGTCATTGCAAGGATGGCACCTGCAAGAAGGGCTATGCTTTCATGACCGACAAGTTCGATCACAGGAATATTGGTAAGAAGACGTATCATAATAAGGATTATCGGAACAATGATAGGCACATAACTTGCAGTCCTATATGTGAATACCCTCACATCTTTTTCAGATTTTACCATGTTAGCTGAAGAATCAGCATGAATGCTGAAACCATAATACCTGCAGGCATACAAATATCCTACAAAGAATACTACAATGGCAATGGCAACTCCCATGAACAGAACATTCGATATCTGAATATTCATTTCATTTACAAAAGCATAGATTCCGGGTGAAGGGTATAAAAGACCAAAGGACGCCATTGTTGCAAGTGCAAGGGCAACTTCAGTAAGGCCCTTGGGAAACCCGTGCTTGTCGCTGAGGTCCTTAGCCACCGGAAGGAATATTATGAACGCCAGTATAAGGCACATCATAGGGACAGCAAAAGCAAATCCAAGCAAAGCTATTGCAAAAACGGGTTTCCTGAACAATCTAGTAACATCGTCAGCGATCAGCGCAGTGGCACCGCTCTTATGAAGTATCACGCCGATAATACTACCGGAAGTGACTATGATCGCATACTGTGCGAATATAGTGCTCATACCCGTGACTATCGTTTCAAGAGTAGCACCGACCTCATCCGCAAGGAATCCAACCAGAACTGACCCCGCTATCAAACTGATAAATGGATGAACCCTCAGACGCGCTGTCAGGATGAGAATGAACAGCATTACTATTAACAAAATCCCGATTGGTCCCACATACATACGTATCCCCCATTTCAATGATTTTTAAAATTCTATTTAAACTAAGCGATATGGAAAATAGCATAAAAAATAAAGTTTTTTTTGCAATATGATGTTAGGAAAATCCTTAGATTCAAAAATAAGCAAGTGTTGCCTTCTTTTTTTACAGGTGACAGTATAAAAATATAGTGTACCAAAATGTGCCTCTAATAAGGTAGTTGATTGAGTAATCTTTTGCCTGTAACTCAATGAAAAAAGAGCAATTATATCGAAATATTCATATATGCGCATTTTCAGATATATACAGGAAAATGATACATATCAGTAATAGGTGATAAAAATGCCCGGATCTCCTGCAGAGAAAAAATTGGTCAGCAATGCCATGTCAAACGCTACCAGAAGAAAAATTATGAGCTTGCTGGAAGAAAGCAGGTCCAAGGAAGAGATCGGCAAGGCCATTGGCCAGACAATGCTGGATTATCATTTACAAATCCTTCAGCAGGCAGGATTGATAATTAACAGGAATGATTTGCCGGAACTGACAGATTTTGGAAAGAACCTGCTGGAATCCAAAGACGAAAAGGCTGTGGAGTCAATAAAGGACCTTTCGGGAACTAAAACTGTAGATGTAGTGGAGATCAGACAGCTTCTTCCATGCATAGCTGATAAAAGCAAGTACAGGGTCATCGGCCGGCTGGAGCCGCCACTTGGCGGAGCATTGAAACTGCTGAAGCCACTTTTCCCAAGCGCCAGATATTCCGGGAACATCGGGGCACTGATCATCCAGAAAGGAAACATCATGGTCACGGCATATTCCACCGGTAATGTTACCATGACCATGATATCAGGTACTGATGAAGCGGAACAGATACTTGATGATATAAGGAAGACTATTAACGATGCCATTGAAAAAGGAATTACGCCGGCCCCCCGGGAGAATGTGAGGGTGGACCACAATGACATATACAAATATCTTCCCGGAACAAACTGTCATATCTGTGGCGAGCAGAGCTGTTACTCATTTGCTATACGGCTGGTAGGCAAAGAAACAACGCTGGACAGGTGCACCCCGCTGCTTGAACAGAAATATGCCGTCAATCTGGAGCACCTGAAGGTTCTCATGGAATACCTATGAAGGACAGCGCAGTGAAGACACTGACAATCATACTCACGGACGAGCCTTATATCTCTGAGTATGCAGAGATCGGGTACAAGATCGCAAGGGCTGCCCTGAAGCAACAGCATAAGGTGAATATCTTTCTCTATCTTGATGCGGTGCATATTCCTAAAAAAGATCAGGAACCCTCATTCTTTGCCAGTGCAGGCAAGTTCTTCAGCGAGCTTGTAGTGATGGGAGCACAGGTGGAAGCCTGTCCCCGGTGTGCTACAGCGCGTGGGTATGCACCCGGGGATGGTACTAGTGAAGACTATATCTGCGGGATAAAGATCACAAGCCTTTACAGGCTGGCAGAGATGTTGCAGGAGAGCGACAAGGTGGTGGCACTGTCGAGATGAAGTCTGTTTTTTATATACTGGACTGCGCACCTTACGGCAGCGAGAAAGCCTTCGGTGTGTTAAATGCGGCTGCGGTGAGCATAGGAATGGACGTTACTGTGGGCTTGTATGGGGACGGGGTATATCTTGCCCTTGCAGGACAGGACAGCAAGGCTCTGGGGGTTCCCAACCATTCCGACATACTCTACGCCTATCCTGAACTGCGCATTCTGGCGCATGAGCCATCTATGATGGAAAGAGGCCTGTTGAGCCAGGATCTTATAGAGAGGGTTGAGCTGGCAGACGAAGACAAGTTCCTTAAAGAGATCCTGATGTCGGACATGGTATTGTTCTTGTGAGGATATAGTAATGAGTGAAATGAATAAAGACACGCAACTGCATAACACCAAAAATTCCGGAATGGATATTTTTTTCCTGACCAAGCCCCCGAACCATGACCGTACCGGCCTTTGCTGGAAACTGATAGCACAGTCGGAGAATGCTGTTCTTTATCTGGCAGGGGATGGAGTTTATAATTTGTTCTGCTCTGCCATAAAGAACCTTCCCGGAGAAAATATTCTGGTTTGCAGGGAGGATACCGAGGCAAGGGGTGTGCAGGTTGAAGAGAAGGCAGTATTCCCTGCTGATTTTTATGAACGGATGGCAATGGATATCATGGATGAGACAAAACGCATATTTGTATTCTAAAGTCACACTCAGTCTGGATTGTCAATTTTCGATATCCTGAACTGCTACCGGAGCAGATGCTGCATAATTGTCAGGTGCTTATCAAACGATGAATGTTATAGTTTTTTGTTCCTGTCCAGGATAAGACGTACTTCCTGGCTTAATCTGTAATACATATATCTTGAACTTTTGAAAGACTCCACAACTCCGCTCTGCTTCATAACGGAGAGGTGATGGGAAACAAGATTTTGTTTTTCCCCCAATGCATGAACCAATGCACCAACACAATAATCCTGTCTTGTAAGATGGTATGCGATCTTTAACCTGATAGGATTGCCAAGCACCTTGAAAACATTACACAGCCGGTTTATTTCGTTCTCATCTATGCTAATCTCATTTTCCAGGGATAGTTCCCACTCTTTTTTCATATTTTCATCAGCAGGACAACATTTCATAATTTTAGATTAAAAACTGGGACATATATACCTTTACATATCAAATCTTCTTGATATGGAACATTTATTCTTATATCCGGAGACTGTTAATGTATTATAATAGAGGAAAAAATACTATATCAGAAGTAAAGTTATGCTTAAAAGTACATCAAAAAAGAATCATAGTTGATCTTAGTTCGAATAAAAGTGGGGCTACCATGATCAGGACCATACTTGTACCTACGGATTTCACTATTGAAAGCGAAGAACTTCTTTCCTGCATAGGTGAGTTTAAAAATACCGGGCTGGAGAAAGTGATATTATTGCACGTTGTGGACATCTTCAAGTCCCAGGGACTTGCGCCGATGTTTGAGGAAAATGCAAAGAAGAGGATAGAAGATTACAGACTTCTGCTGGAGGAAATGGGAGTCGATGCCAGCACAGTCGTAGTTGAGGGAGATGTCAAAAAGACTATCGCCCGGATCGCAGATGAAGAAAATGTCGATTGCATTGTCATGGGTGCAACCACTTCAGGGCTGATCAGGGGTCGGCTAACAGGCAGGACAACTGAATACATAGCCCGCAAATCGGGAAAAATCATCCTCATTGAAAAATACGATACACTGAAGGAAACTGAAGGAGAGACATATAGAAAAGCGTGTTCTGCAAAGTTCTCAAAAATAATGCTCCCTGTTGATTTCTCCGAGAATTCAAAGAAAATAATGGATGAGATACGGTATCTAAAGGATATCATTGACGGGATTGTATTTGTACATGTGATAGAGAGTGCAAAGAACAATGACGAACCTGAAGATAAGAAAAAGGAAAGTAAGCTTCTTCTCTCTGAGATGGGAAAGGAATTTGAGGACGAGCATGAGGTCAAATATATAATAAGTGAAGGCGAGGCTTCAGAAGTAATTGACAGGCTTGCGGAAGAAATGGATATTACACTCATAGCAATAACAACTCATGGAATAGGATCTTTTAAGGATATACTGCTGGGAAGTACTGCTGAGAACCTGCTCCGGAGAACGAGGAAGCCCATATTGCTGGTTCCTGCGGGTGATAGGTGAAAATTGAAAGGTGATAATAATGGAAGAAGAACGAGAACTTGATTTTTTCAGTAAATACCTTTCCATATGGGTAGCCATCTGTATTGTACTGGGTACATTGATAGGGTATCTGTTCCCTCCATTTGCACAATATCTTAGTAGCATAGAGGTTGCAAATGTCTCGATCCCAATTGCGGTTGTTCTGCTGATAATGATGTACCCGATAATGCTCAAGATCAACTTTGAAGAAGTACTGAATGTCAAGAAGAATTCAAAACCTCTTACATTGACCGTTATTGTCAACTGGGCCATCAAGCCCTTCACAATGACATTCATTGCCTGGTTGTTCATGAGCGTTATTTTCGCGGACCTTATACCGCCGGTACTTCAGGAAGAATATATCGCAGGCATGATACTTCTCGGACTTGCCCCATGCACGGCCATGGTGCTGGTATGGACCTATCTGGCAAGAAGTAATATCAGTTATGCCCTTGTGCAGGTATCCGTGAACGATCTTATAATCCTGATACTGTTCGCACCGCTGGGAGCACTGCTCGTGGGAGTTACAACGAGCTTCCCGGTACCTATAATGACAATATTCTTCTCGGTATTGTTCTATGTGGCGATTCCCCTTTCCCTTGCAGTCATCACAAGACACACGGTAATAAAAAGAAAAGGGGTTTCCTGGCTTGAGAACAGTCTCATCAGGAAGATCGAATGGGTAACACCAGCAGGACTGCTGATAACGCTTATCCTGATATTTATATTCCAGGGAGATAAGATTATCAACTATCCTCTGCATATAGTGCTAATAGCCATACCTCTGATAATCCAGACATATTTTATATTCTATATAGGCTATTTCGGAGCCAGAAAACTGAAGATACCCTATCAGGAAGCTGCACCTTCCACTTTTATCGGTGCCAGCAACTTCTTCGAGCTGGCAGTGGCTGTAGCTTTGATATTGTTCGGAGCAGGTTCCGGGGCCACGCTGGCAACTGTTGTAGGTGTACTGGTCGAAGTACCTGTAATGCTGCATCTGGTCAGCATAATGAAAAGGAACAAAGCAAAATTCGAGTTCGAACCCGTAATTTGAGAGGTGAAAGAGGAGAATCCATACAGTTGACTGCCACCTGTTAAAAACGAGTGTTTTCCTGCTTCAACGTGATGAATCTCTTCTCTTTTTTTGCAGGAAACTATTTTTTGGATTTTATGTTTGCAGTATAGGTGGGTTACATTGAACTACAAATACTTATATGTGTAGTTACATACCTATTTCAAAAGATTTTGAAATTATATAGTAAGATTCTATATAAAGGTGTCCTAATGAAAAGTTTGCTAGTCATCATGGTTATACTCATTTTACTTTCTTCCGGCTGCGTTGAAAGCAACGATCCAAATACTACACAAATTGTTGGTGATAAACTTGAGACAAATATCCGTATTGAAGTTATTCACTTTCATGGGATAAATCAATGTTATAGTTGTAAGATGGTTGGAGCCTATGCTGAGGAAACTGTTAACACTTATTTTGCAGAAGAACTCGAATCAGGAGTACTTGTCTTCAAGCACGTGAACTATGATCTGGCCGAGAATGAAGAAATAGCCAAAAGATATGGAGCAGCATATTCTTCTCTGTGGATTGGTTCCTACACGGAGAAGGGATTTTCTGCAGAGCAGGATGTGAATGTCTGGTACCTGATCAATGATAGGGAAGAATACATGTCCTACTTAAGTGAAGTTATCGACGGAAAACTGGAAGGTCTTGAATGACTGATATCCTGGCCTTTATGCAAACCATGGGGACCAGTGATATTCCATTGGTTGCAGCATTCTTCATAGGTCTGATGACTGCTGTAAGTCCATGCCCTCTGACAACCAACATAACGGCAATAGCCTATATCTCGAAGAAGATCAATCATGGCAGGCACGTACTGACTGTTGGTGTGGTCTATACACTCGGAAGAATGGCAGCATATGTACTTGTAGCATCATCTATCCTCTGGATAGGGCTGAGCAGCCAGAATATCGCTTTATTCTTACAAAAAAACGGGGAACTATTGTTAGGTCCGTTTCTTCTGCTTCTTGGAGTTCTCATGATCACGGCTGACAGATTGCCTTCTTTCAAAGGATACGGTGTAACCAGTACGCTGGGCGAAAAATTAGGAGACAAAGGATATGCAGGCGGTTTTCTGCTTGGTTTTGTTTTCGCTCTTTCCTTTTGTCCTTTCAGTGCTGTGCTGTTTTTTGGCATGCTTATTCCTGTAGCACTGGCTGCACAAGACCCGATAATCATCCCTTCAGTATTTGCAATCGCAACAGCTTTGCCTGTATTGTTTTTCTCGATACTGCTAGTATACTCCGTTTCGAGGATAGGGGAATTCGTCAATAAGATCCATGTGATAGAAAAAAGTATGAGGATAGTGGCAGCCCTGATATTCATACTGGTAGGCCTGTACTATACAGGACTCCGGATATTTAT
>JAWSUM010000021.1:0-32965 GCA_033549165.1 Methanolobus sp. | reverse complement strand
ACGTACTATATGCTGTTAACTATTCGTCAGGTAAGGGTGGAGCATGGAGTTGGTACAACGCTGAATTAGATATCGCTGTGAATAGTGCGGATATCACGGACCTTGAAATTGAGCTGGCAAAGGATTCCGGGATCGATGAAAACAAAGTACTGGCGTACTTAGACATGTCATCGATTACAGGAGCCACGTATAGTGCAGGAATGACGGGGAACAACTATAAAGAAAGCACACTGGTCTTGATAGATAGACTAACTGATAAAGCTGTAGCTAACACAATCTCAGATAGTGAGGGGAACTTTGTTCTTGCAGATATACCCAATGGCGAATACATACTCTATGCCGTTAATTACTCGTCAGGCAAGGGAGGAGTTTGGAGCTGGTACAACGCTGAATTAGATATCACTGTGGATAGCGCGGATATTACGGACCTTGAGATTGAGCTGGTAAAGGACTCAGGTATCGATGAAAACAAAGTACTGGCCTATCTGGACAAGTCATCAATTGCAGGAGTTACGTATAGTGCAGGGATGACAGGAAATAACTACAAATCAAGCACCGTAGTTTTGGTAGATAAACTAACTGAAGAACTGATAGCTAACACAATCTCAGATACTCAGGGAAACTTCATTCTTGCAGATATACCTAATGGAGAATATGTGCTTTATGCTGTTAACTATTCATCAGGTAAGGGTGGAGCATGGAGTTGGTACAACGCTGAATTAGATATCACTGTGGATAGCGCGGACATTACAGACCTTGAAATTGAGCTGGCAAAGGATTCAGGGATCGATGAAAACAAAGTACTGGCATACCTGGACAAGTCATCAATTACAGGAGTTACATATAGTGCAGGAATGACAGGGAATAACTACAAATCAAGTACTATAATCCTGTTAAAGCAAAGATCAGCTACTGAATTCAGTAACGCCCCGCACCTGAACGTATCCATAATTACAGGATACTCATCCTATAAGGCTAAACTTGAAAAATTTGTGCAGAGAATCAACTCCAATTCAGATCTTAATATTACAGCCAGTGTATACCTTACTACAGAAGTACCTGATAACATTGATCTTAGCAATATGGATATTATCTATATTGTGATGGTTACCCAGACGGCATCGGAGTTTGCAGGGCCTGTCCAAGAAGCTATTGATAATGGTGCATTGGTAATTGGCCAGAATACATACCTGCCAGAAAGCAACTATAACCCTCCTTCTGACACTAATTATAACACTACTGACACATTCAAAGCTCATTTAAATGCCTATTGGAAAGGAGCCATATTAGAAGATACAAACTTTGACAACCTAATATTTTATCTGGCAAAGGAATACTATGGCCGTACGGACCTCAAAGTAGAAGATCCGTCAGTAATACCCAGTGCTATATATCACCCTGCAATGACAGATACACCCGGATACCTCGTGACTGACGTAGAGGAGTATTTTGAATGGTATACTAACAGAACAGATGGACATGTCTTCGATGAGAATGCACCAACAATAGGAATCACATTTTACTCTTCCTATTTGGACGGAATGGACCCTGTGAATAAGTTAATCGAAGGCTTTGAGAACAGGGGTGTCAATGTTATTGCTTGCTATGGAGATGCAAACAATCATGTTAACGGTTATTTGAACTACAGCGCTGAAACAAAAGTTGATGCTGTCGTTTCTTTCCTTTACCGCGGGAATCATTTTGATATTGAAGAGTTGGGCGTACCGGTGATGAATGCCATCCTCAACGGGTACATGAACACCAGCCAGTGGATAGAAACAAGCACACCTTTGCCTGTTACAAATATGCTGAGAATCTACGGACCTGAGACCGAAGGACTTATCGACCCTATCATGATCGGCGCCCAAGAAAATATTCAGGCAGGTAGCGGTACAGTGGCACAGTACATAGCCCAAGAGGGACAGGTCCAGTGGCTAGTTGACCGCACCATTGCTCAGGCAAATCTTGGAATCAAAAATGAAGCTGAAAAGAAGGTTGCTATAATCTATTACAACCACGGTGGTGGTAAGGATAACATCGGAGCCTCATATCTTGAAGTCACACCAAGTATTGTCAACCTCCTGGAAGGAATGGCTGATACAGGCTATGACGTCGATATTAACCTCATTCCCAACAGAACGGAACTTGTGGACCTCATGATCCATCAGGGAAGGAATGTCGGTACATGGGCTCCCGGAGAACTTGAAGCACTCGTGGAGACCGGTGAAGTAGAACTCATTCCTGAAAGCACCTATCTCTCATGGTTCAATGAACTTTCTGAAGAGAGAAGAGAAGAAGTAACTGAAATGTGGGGAGAGGCACCTGGCGAGATCATGGTCTATACGGATGATAATGGTGACAAATTCATCGTCATCCCGAAGATCAGCCTCAGTGACAATGTGATCCTTGCACCACAGCCGACAAGAGGATGGTTGCAGGACAATGAAGTGCTATACCATGACGAGGAACTGCCACCTCATCACCAGTACATTGCATTCTACCTCTGGCTCCAGCATGAGTTCGATGCCGATGTTATGGTCAACATGGGAAGGCACGGAACAGTCGAATGGCTGCCTGGTAAGGATTTCTGCCTGCTCAGCGATGAGTGGCCCGCTATAATGGTCGGTGACATCCCTGTGATCTACCCATACGTCATGGACGGTATGGGTGAGGGCATGCAGGCAAAACGTAGGGGCAATGCCGTTGTTATCGACCACCTGATACCGCCTGTGATATCTGCCGGCCTCTATGGGAATTACAGTCTGCTCAGCAGTGAGATCACCACCTACCATACATCTGCTTCTGAGGAATCACTGAAACAGGCACATCTGCAGGAGATAGTTAACCTGACCCTTGAACTTGGTCTCGATGATCAGGTCAATATGAGCCTGGCTGAGAACAATGAGTCTGTAGATCACTTCCTTGATGAGCTGACCGATGTTCTCTACGAACTCAGAAGTCAGTCCATGCCATATGGATTGCATGTACTTGGGGAGGCACCGGAAGGTCAGGCACTTGTCGGAATGGTGAACTCCATGCTGGGTGATGAGTTCTCAACAATGGTTGCAATCTATAACGACTCTGAATCAGCTCCGACCGATCTGCTATCTCTGGTCCTCCTGGAGAATGTATCCACAACCGATGCACAAATGCAGATATTGCTCGGTAACTCTACTGCCGATATAAGTACAAAGCTCAACACATCCATAAACTATGCAAAGCTGCTCTCTGAATCGGAAAATGAAATACAGCAGGTATTAAAGGTCATGAACGGTGAATACATCAATCCGAATCTTGGCGGTGACCCGGTGCTGCGTCCTGAAACACTACCATCCGGCAGCAATTTCTATGCCTTTGATGAACAGCTGATCCCAACAAAACAGGCATGGGAAGATGGAAAAGCTCTTGTTGATCAGTGGCTTGCCGAGTACTATGCAGCAAACGGAGAATATCCAACAAAAGTTGGATATATTCTCTGGGCAGGTGAATCCACCCGCCATGAAGGAATAATGGAATCACAACTCCTTTACATGATGGGAATTGAACCTGTATGGAACGACGACAGCAGCAAGGTCGAAGATGTCAGATACATCAACTCGACTGAACTCGGCAGGCCACGTATCGATGTTATTGTACAGATATCAGGCCTGTACAGAGATACGTTCCCGATGAAAGTCCAACTCATAGACAAAGCAGTAAGGCTTGCTTATGAGCAGGGAAAGACCGATGAGTATGATAACTACGTTACCCGGAACACAGATACGTTGCAGTTAGTCCTGAACGAAACAATACAGGACGGAAATCTTTCTCTCGACATTGCACAGTTCAGAATATTCGGTCCTGCAGACGGAGCGTATGGTACGGGAATGGCAAATGCTGTTGATGCCAGCGATACCTGGGAGAACAATACCGAGCTTGCAGAGCTCTATATAGATAAGATGAGCTATGTCTACGGCCAGAATATCTGGGGACAGACCATTGAAGAATACATCGGGCAACAGACGGGTCAGTCCATAGAGATCGATGATTCACTTCTCTTTGAAAACAACCTGAACGACACCCGGGCTATTTTCCACAGCAGGAGTTCCAGCACATACGGCTCACTGGACACAGATGACTTCTACCAGTACATGGGTGGATTGTACAATGCCATAAAGTACATCTCAGGTGATGCACCGGAGGCCTATGTGGTGAACCTGCAGGACCTGAGCGACCTGGAGATCCAGACACTTCAGACCTATATCGCGAACGAGATGTATGCGAGGTATTTCAATCCCACATGGATAAGCGGCATGCAACAGCATGGGTTTGAAGGCGCCAGAGAGATGGAAAGCTTCCTTGAGAACCTCTGGGGATGGGAAGCGCTTGACCCGGACCTCATAAGCGATGATGTATGGGACAAGGTGTATGAGAACTATTTTGCCAACGCCGAGCTTAGCGGCTGGCTGAAGGAGAACAACCCTTATGCGTACCAGTCAATGGTTGCCAGGATGACAGAGACTATCAGGAAAGATAGCTGGGATGCTTCAGATGAGACAATGAGAAGTCTTGTCTCCGAGCAGATCAAATCAGTGATCAAAAGCGGTGCTACCTGCTGCCACCATACCTGCGGCAATATCCTTAACCAGGAGTTTGTGGATGGAATCGCACCGGCTCTTGTTGAAACAGGAGAGATCAGCCAGGATGAACTTGACCTGTACAGGGAGATTATGAAAATTGCTACGACTGCAACTGAAAAAACAGCGAACCCAGCCACTAGTCCTGCCAGTTCTTCCTCCAGTTCAAGCACAGGAAAAGATCTCAACATAGTGGAGACCAGTTCAGGAAACCAGACTACTATGAACGATGCAGGAGCAGGTGCGGATCTTGACAAGGAAGCTTCTGTTAAGTCACCAAGCCAAGACAATTACGTAGAGGGATATGAGATGACAAAGGAGAGCGTTGTGCAGGATACATCGAGCAGCGGTCCTTCAATTTCGGGGTCAGATGTAATTGCTTCTCTTTTTGTTGTGGCAGGTGTTGGAGCCATATACTTTGGATTCTGGAGAAGGAGAGGAGTATGAAATAACCGAATTGAGGCACTTTTACTTTTCAAGTGCCTTCTTGAATGATTTGAAAAATTAACATGAAGAAAAGATGATTAAGGTGATTGGGCACTCCAGTATCGCCGCCAAGCAAGATAGAGAGTGCCCTCACACGTTATCGGGTGGATAACATGCGAGAAAGAAGTATATTGGTAATAGTATTAAGTGTATTGTTGCTGGCATCAGCAACAACAATTGTATCGGCAGATGAACAGAAGATAAACATAACCTACATCTCATTTGCACCTCATGCATCTCTTGGAGAAGCCAGCGTGAATGGTTCCGTTGCAAATGACATTACATATACCTTCATACAAGGCTATGGCTTATCCGGACCGAGTGATGAACTGCTGAATGCATCTGAAAACGGATTCCTTAACACGCAGGATGTTATTTTCTGCTATATGCTGAACTCTGCGGTTTATGAGCCACTGGAAGAATACTTTGAAGAAGCTCATGAGAACGGCGTTTCCCTAATAGACCTTACATCCGCGGGAGTTCCCGCTTGCTTTGATTACACGTCCAACGGCAAGCTGGATGATCCTATATGTTACTATTACAACAACATGGGAATTGATTCCAATATCAGTAACAGATATGGAGAGAACCTGCTGATGTATCTTGCAAAGGAATACGGCAACTGTCCTGAAATTACCGATAACTGGCCGGTTATAAAAATCACATATACCGGATGGGGAACATATGCCAATACACTGGAAAGAGCGAGCTGGACAAATCCGTACAGCCAGAACATGGAATTCAGATTCATTCCAACATACAACTACAGTGATTTCAGTGCATATACAGACGAGATAGTGGCTGCCGGAGAGAACGGAACACTAGGCGAACAAGATGCAATTTTCTGTGAGATGATGAATGGTGACATTTATAATGCCACTGACCAATGGTTACTTCAGGCAAATGAAAATGGAACAACACTCATTGATATCTATTCATCAGAGTCGGATATACCTGAATACTTTGATTACAGGTACAATGGTGCCGAGAACATTACCCTTACAAATTCATACAACAACATCGAATCCGAGTTTGCCAGCTCCCCTAAGAATGCCGAGAATTTCCTGATAAGTCTTGCAAAGGAATACACCAATCAAACCGAAACCACTGATACCTGGAATTATGTGAATTCCAGCCAGACATTACCAACTATGGGTCTGTACCACCCGGATTATAAAGACGGGTACTTTGAAACAACCGAACAGTACCTTGACTGGTACCAGCAATTCAATTACGGAGAACATCGAATCTACGACCCAAACCGCCCGACCATTGGCATGTGGTTCCACCGGGAAGACATCCAGAACGGAGATCTCGAAGTCGTTGATGCACTCATAAAAAATCTGGAATCCAGAGACTGCAACGTAATTGCAGGATTCAATACATTCGATGATATTGTCAAGTATTACTGCAACGACACTGGTGAGCCATTTGTACAGTGTGTGATCTCATTAAAAAGTTTCAGGCTTAACTACAATAACAATACAAAGGGCCTCGCGGAACTTGAAGCTCTAAATGTACCCGTCCTCCGTGGAATGGTGGTTGGAGAATCCACTGACCCTGCCGATGCAAACAGAGGTATACCTAGCGGAGAGGTTGTCTACAAGACCATCGGACCAAATGTGGATGGATTATTCGAGTTCATTGTCCTTGGTACTAAAACCTACGATGAGGAAAATGAGACTAGTGAATATGTGCCTATGGACTACCAGATTGACTGGATAACAAACCGTTCCATAAACTGGGCTGAGCTTAAACTCAAAGAAAACCAGGACAAAAAAGTAGCAATTATCTACTACAACTACCCTTCAGGAAAAGACAATATCGGTGCCAGCTATCTGGACACCATCTCAAGTATGCGATTGCTGCTCGAAAGGATGGAAGATGAGAACTTTACAGTTAGCGGTGTACCTGAGAACAATAATCAACTCCTTGAAATGATATGGGCACAGGGAATAAATGCGGGTTCCTGGGCGCCAGGTGTCATGGATGAGATGGTTGAGAACAGGACTGAATGGGGACTTCAGCTCATACCCATAGGAACATACAGACAATGGTTCGAGCAGGAGATACCTGAAGACCTTAGACAAGATGTTATTGAACAATGGGGAGAACCGTGGGTAGAGGAACTACCACAGAACCAGAGTCTCATGATATGGGAAGATGAAACCGGAGAGAAATATATTGTCATACCTGCCGTCCAGTTTGGCAATGTATGGATTATGCCACAACCCGCAAGGGGATTCCTGCAGAACGACGACACACTCTACCATAGTAGCATCGTTCCGCCACCACACCAGTATATTGCATTCTATCTCTGGTTGAACAAGGACTGGGATGCAGATGCAATAATCCACCTTGGTACACACGGTACACATGAATGGCTGCCAGGGCAGGCATATGGAATGAACCGCTCGTCAGAGTGGGCTCCGCTACTGCTGCAGGGCCTGCCTAACATCTACCCATATATTGTGGCAAACGTGGGGGAAGGACTGACTGCCGAGTACCGGGGCAATGCACTTATCATAGACCATCTCACACCGACACTGGAAAGGGCAGGCACCTATGGAGCACTTGTCAACATGTCGTTGCTCATGCAGGAATACTATGGACCCGAGCTTTCCCCTCAGACCAAGAAAGCATACCAGATATCAATTGTCGATGAAATGGTAA
Organism: Methanolobus sp.; assembly: GCA_033549165.1. Classification (GTDB taxonomy): domain Archaea; phylum Halobacteriota; class Methanosarcinia; order Methanosarcinales; family Methanosarcinaceae; genus Methanolobus. The sequence goes on along the minus strand of JAWSUM010000021.1, from coordinate 25,190 downwards.
GCTGTGGACTGGATGTGGATCTTAATGTCAATGCATCGGAACTCTATTTCTCCAATGAGACACAGTTCGATAACTTCGTCAGGAACGTGCTTCACGAGTACATCGAAGAGATACAGGGAGAGAACATACCCTACGGAATGCACATTCTCGGAGAGGTACCGTCAATGAATACCACCAGCCCTGAGGGAGATGAACTCTCAGCGATGGTCAGGCAGATGATGGGAAGCAAGTTCGAGACAAATGTAACCGCCGCATTCTATCCGGAAGATGAATATCTGCTTGGCATCCCGTCAAACGATACTAAAGTTGACAGGCTTGTGTGGGAAGTTATTACAAACGGAACAGACATCAACGACTCACAAATAATGGTTTACGGAACTACAAACGATTCCGTTACCGACATTCTTACCTCCGGACTCGTATACAAGCAGAGACTTCTGGATAGTGCCATCGAAATAGAGAGAGTAATATCAGCTTTGAGTGCCGGATTTATACCTGCAGGACCGGGAACGGATCCTATAATGAACACAAATGCAGTACCAACCGGCCGGAATTTCTATGGAGTGAACCCTGACCTTTATCCATCATATGCAACCTGGAACCTTGGAAAAGCACTTGCACAGGAGTTGCTCATTGACTACTATGAGGAACATGGTGAGTACCCGCGTAAAGTATCATTTTCCAGATTTGGTGTGGAGTTCATACGGGATCATGGTACGCTTGAAGCAGAGGCACTTTATTTACTTGGCGTGGAACCTACATGGGATAAAGATACAGGAGCAGTGAACGGGCTGAGGGTGATCCCGGAAGAGGAACTGTTGCCAAATTATGATTCCTCCATGCCTGGTAGGCCTCGCATTGATATTGTTTACACTACTGCAGGTATGAGAGATGCATTCCCTGACAAGTTGAAGATGCTGGATGAAGCAGCGAGAATGGCAAACCTTGCAGAATCGACCAACTATCCGAACTATGTCAATATCAGTACTCAGGCAATATATGGTGAGTTGTACAGTTCTTTCCTAAACAGCACAGGTAATGAGACATATGCTGCCGAGATGGCAAGTAAGCTGTCAACCATGCGTTGTTTTGCCGTAAGGGATGGTACTTATGAGATAGCCGTTTCAAATGCAGTGGATTCAAGTGGAACATGGGACAACGAGTCGGAGATCGCTGAACTTTACATTGATAAAATGGGATATGCCTATGGTACCGACCTGTGGGGATTCGACTGTTCGGAACTGTTGATCGGCAACCTCAGGAATGTTGATGCATCCGTCCACTCTGATTCCTCCAACCTCTATGATACGCTGGACAATGACGATTTCTACCAGTATTTCGGTGGTCTGAACATTGCAACCCGTTACGTCAGTGGCAAGACACCGGAAATGTATGTTTCTGACACCCGCAACCCGGATGAAGCACGCATAGTCGGCATGCAGGAGTATCTGAATGTGAACATCCGTTCCAGATATCTTAACGACAAGTGGATTGAAGGCATGATGAAGTCGGGTTATGCAGGCGGAAGGATGATGGCCGAATTCGTGGACAATCTCTGGGGATGGGAAGTATCCAACCCTGAGCTCGTTGATGATAGTATGTGGGAGAACGTGTACAATACCTACATCAATGAAGAGATGAAGGCGTTCTTCGATGAAAACAATCCAGGTGCATATCAGTCGATCACCGGAAGGATGCTGGAAGCAGTACGCAAAGGATACGTAGACCTGCCGGATGAGATGGTCAACAGCCTTGTGAATGAATACATGAAATCCGTTGCAGATAACGGAGCAACATGCTGTCACCACACATGTGGAAACCCATTACTGGACGAATTCGTACAGGGTAACATGGGGGCGGCGGGTGTTAGCCAAAATATACAGAATGACTACATGAAACAAATGTACGACGCAACCAATAGGCCGGAATTCCAGACCCAGCAACCGGAAACAAGTACATCAGCACCTTCCAGAAGCAGTTCAGGTAGCAGTTCAACAGGAACCGAGCTTAAAGTCGTAGGCTCCGGATCAGGCTCATCCAACCAGACACTTGAATCGGATACTGGCGCGGGAATGGATGTGAACTTACCTGCAGAGGATTCCATGGCAACGACCCCTGATAACTATGTGGAGGGCTATGAGATGACAAAAGAAAACATTCCTGAAACAGATACCGGAAGCAGTTTCTCGTTTACAGGTTCGGATATAGTAGCTACGGTCCTTGTAGTGGGCGCTCTTGGGGCTGTTTACGTCGGATTCTGGAGAAGAAGAAAATTCTGAAGACCTTATGGCGCTTTAATATTCAAAAAGCGCCTTTCCTTATTTTTATTCTAGCATATTTTATTATTTACAGTTTAAAGATCTTAGAAAAAGATAAATAACATTGAATAATTTACCTTTTTAAGGATGTAAAGTAGGGGCTATTAACATTCCTTAAATCACTTACAGGATCTTACGTAGTCAAGATTCTGTCGAGTGTCATATGTCAACAAAAATGGAAGGGTGGCAATGCACAAAAAACGATCCTTATTCTTAATCCTTGTTCTGCTCTCATTATTCGTAGTACCAGGCGCTGGCAATGAGATAGCGACTCCTGATGGCAACAGCGGAAATACCATATTTCTAAGAACAGCTACAATAAACACGGACCATCCTTCTGAGGATTATGGACAGGAGATGACTGTATCCTCGAATTCAATTGAAAAAGCCGTGGACGACACAGAAAAGTACTATATCGTGCAGTTCAACGGACCGGTCTTTGAAGAGCAAAAGGATGAGATGGAACGGTCTGGAGCTGTACTGTATGATTACTTGCCAGACAACGCATTCATTGTGAAAATGAACGGGTCCACAAAAATGCAATTGCAAACAATGGAATTTGTCAAATGGATAGGCAAATACCAGGCATCCTATAAGTACGAACCTGCAATCTCAGTTGCTGCAAATCAACTGAGGTCCGAATCAGAAGAGGAGAAAAGCGACCTTCTAGTACTGCTTTTTGATGCAAATGACAATTCCGGAATAACTGAAGAGATTATTGAGATCAGCGGAGATGTAATTGAAAACTCCAATAATATCCTGAGGGTAAAAATTGCAAAGAGCAGAATAGATGAACTTGCGACTATCAATGGTATTAGCTGGATAGAAGAATATGGTGAACCTGTCCTCTTTAATGATGTTGCTGCAGGTATCGTTGGTGTCACACCGGTACATGATACACACGGATTAGATGGAAGCGGGCAAATAGTAGCTGTCTCTGATTCAGGGCTTGATACGGGAAACAAAGATACAATCCATGAAGACCTCAGGGGAAGGATAATAGATATCTATGACATTGCAGGCGATGGAAGTGCAGACTATAATGGTCATGGTACACATGTAGCAGGTTCAATTGCGGGCAATGCTTTTCTTTCCAACGGGCAGTATGCAGGAATGGCACCTGAAGCAGAATTGGTTTTTCAGGCGATCGGAACATATGACAAACGATTGGATGTGCCAGCTGATCTGAACGATCTTTTCCTTCAAGCTTATAACACTAATGCAAGTACAAGAATACATTCTAACAGCTGGGGTTACACAAATGATAGCGGCAATTATAGCTCAAGGGCTTATCAAGTAGACAAATTTGTTTGGGAACATCCTGATATGCTAATTCTTTTTGCAGCAGGCAACCAGGGAAAAGATGTAGAATTACCATATGGGATTGTAGATACAGATTCAATAACTCCCCCTGCCACAGCAAAAAATTGTCTTACAGTCGGAGCTTCTGAAAATAATCGAACAAGCATTAATACATATTCAAGCCTAATTGGAGCGGGCTTGGGTGGTCCATATGACTCTCCGGTCTTGAATAACGACCTTGCAGCAAATAATATCGAAGGCGTTGCCGCATTCAGTAGCCGTGGGCCAACAGATGACAGTAGGATTAAACCAGACGTTGTCGCACCTGGAACTTTCATCAGATCCACCAAATCAAGTCTGATTTCTGGAACAAGTTCATATACATATATGAGCGGCACCAGCATGGCAACACCCATCGTTGCAGGCTCTGCGGCACTGGTCAGGCAGTACTACACCGACATAGAAAACCTTGCTAACCCAAGCGCTGCATTGTTAAAAGCAACCCTGATAAACGGTGCCCACGATATGACACCTGGACAGTATGGCACAGAGGAGTATCAGGAGATAGAAAGCAGGCCAGATAATTCCTCTGGATGGGGGCGGGTCGATGTTGAAAATTCGCTGTTCGCACAGTATCCAGATGTCATTGCCTATTTTGATAAGGAAACAATTGTTGATACAGGTGATTTCAGGGAGTTTAATTACGGATACATTAAAGAAGGCGAACCTCTGCGTGCAACACTCGTATGGACTGACTATCCTGCAGCTGTTTTTGTAGGCAAGGTGCTTGTTAATAACCTAGATCTTACCGTCACAGGTATAGAAGACACATACTATGGAAATTATGATCGAAATAATGCTCCCGATACTATCAACAATGTAGAGGGAATAGAAATTGATGAAACTGTGGCCAGGGATTACAATATCAAGGTAAACGGTACCTACCTACCCTATAGTAACATTACACAAGATTTCTCCCTTGTCCTCTCTTTCACCTGTAACAATAACGAGTTCCCGACAAACGGATCATCTACAGATGATAGTAAAACAGTTGTTTCCACAGATGTTGTTCATCCACTAGGAGTGAACCTGAGTTCCATACAGATGACAATCAATGGTTCAACTGTGGTATATTCTACCGAAGATATACCTGGTGGCTACAGAATATATTATGATAGGCCTATCCCTTACCAGAATGGTGAATACAATGTATCAGTAACTGCGCAAACGGTTAGTGGACAACAATTCTCCTATGGATGGAAATTTAACATGAACGCTTTGCCTGTTTCTAACCATCCTCCAGTACTTGATTCAATTGAAGATAAGACGGTAAGCGAAGGAAACCTGCTTACAATTACACTCTCCGCTAATGATGATGATGGAGATGAACTGACATATTCAAAGAATGTAACATTTGGAACTCTGACAGATAATGTGTTTACATGGACACCGGATAATGATAAGCAAGGAACATATTATGTTGAGTTCACAGTCAGCGATGAAAAAGATACGGATTCGAAAGTCGGCAAAATAACAGTTAATGACGTTAACAGAGTTCCAGAGTTTGAACCAATAGCATCTAAAACAATAGAGGCAACCAAGAATCTCCAGTTCATCATCAATGCAACTGATTCGGATGGAGACAACCTTACTTACTCAAAAGTAAGTACCTTGCCAGAAGGTGCAACATTCAACAATATAACTCTCGTTTTCAACTGGACCCCTTCAGTTGACCAGAAAGGAACATATGATGTGAACTTCACCGTAACAGATGGTGAAGATAATGATAATCTGACAGTTCAAATAACCGTAAAGGAACTGGCAACGGCCACAACACCAACTACATCATCAAGCAGCAGAGGTGGTGGCGGTGGCGGCGGAGGGACCACCGGTGAAGATAACGAGAACATCGAGATCAAAGATGTAAGTTCCATGTTCGTAGGGAAGGATACGGTAGCCAGATTCGGTTTCAAAGATCCTGATATAGATATAATGTACGTGGAATACACATCATTGAAAAATGCAGGCACGATCAGTGTAACCATCGAATCCCTGAAAGACAGGTCCGGCTTTGCCGATTCATTGCCTTCCGGCGTCATTTACAGGAATCTGAACATATGGGTCGGGAAGACAGGATATGCCATCACAGAGAACATCCGGGGCCCGATCATAGCATTCAGGGTTGACAGGAGCTGGATCCGCGAAGAAGTTATTGATGAGGACTCGATCGTTCTCAACAGATACAGCGATGATTCATGGGAGAAACTGCCAACTCAAATAGTTGACTCTGATGAGGATTACCTTTATTTCGAAACCAAAACACCCGGGTTCTCTCCATTCGCTATAACCGGTGAAAGAGCTTCGAGTGAAGCAAAACTGGCGGAAGATCCTGAAATCCTGTATTCCACACCGTCAGAAGGATCTGAAGAGAACAATTCAGGATTTAATAGCATGCAGGATGAAAGCGAAGTAGAAAAGACCTTGAACAGTCTTTCTTCTTTACTTACTGGCCTGATCATTTGTTTTGTATATCCTGTTCTGAGAAAAAAATAACTTTTTTACATAAATATAGAGGAAATATAGCAGGCATACATGCTATATATTTATTAGACACCATCTATAAATATATATAGTGCAATATTCAATTGTTTTGCATATAATAAGGACGTTGGCCAATGTGCACTAAAAAACGGATACTAATAATATTTGTTATATTAATTTTAATCACTACACTAAACACTTCGGCAAGCAAGAATGACACATATCCGGATAATAATAATAATAATAATAATAATAATAATAATAATAATCCAATTCTCTTAAAAGCCGGACATATAGATACAGATGTAATCACATGGACTGAAGGGAAAAATAACGAACCGGCAACTATGAGTTATAGTTTGCAATCCATGGAGGATACGGAAAATTACTATATTGTACAGTTCACGGGAAGTGTTCAGGATACATGGAAGCAGAACGTAAGCTCAAAGGGGGCATCGATACATGACTACGTTCCGAACAACGCTTTCATCGTGAAAATGAACAGCTCCACAAAAAATAAAGTGCAATCACTGGATTTTGTTAACTGGATTGGTGAGTATAGGCCTTCGTACAAATATAAGCCTGAATTGACTGAGAAAGGCACTATTCATATATCAGGGTCAGAACCTGAAACTACGGACACATATCAGGTAATGCTTTTTTCAGCATCAGATAATGAAAGGGTAACTTCTGCCATCACGTCGCTGGGAGGAAATGTCCTTTCCAGTACAGAGGACATATTGAAAATACATATATCAGCGGATAAAATTGATGAAATTGCCTTGATCAATGGGATCGGCTGGATAGAAGAATATGTTCAGCCAACGGTTAACAATGATATTGCTGCAAACATTACCAATGTATACACCATCCATAATACATATGGACTCAACGGCAGCGGGCAGATAGTAGCCGTGTGCGATTCAGGACTTGACACAGGAGTGAATGATAGCTCCATGCATGCCGATCTCATAGGAAGGATACTGAGCATAATGGACGTGTCAAATGATGGAAGTTCCGCCGACCAGTTAGGGCATGGAACTCATGTTGCAGGCTCCGTACTTGGAAATGGATCACTTTCCGGGGGACAGTACAGTGGAATGGCGCCTGAAGCATCACTTGTATTCCAGGCTGCAGGAGGCAACCATAGCTACCTGACTCTGCCTGATGATCTCAATAATCTTTTCCAGCAGGCATATGATCTTGGGGCAAGGATACACACCAATAGCTGGGGCAGTTCCGTGAATGGAGATTACACCATTAGTTCACGACAGGTCGATCAGTTCATGTGGGAACACCCTGATATGCTGATACTTTTCTCGGCCGGGAATTCTGGAGTGGACTCAAATAGTGACGGTGTTATAGATGCGGATTCTATAGGAGCTCCCGGGACAGCAAAGAACTGTCTCACTGTAGGTGCGTCTGAAAATGAAAGGGGTGACACTTTTGGAATAGCACCTTATTTGGTATGGGGAACAGGTTCATGGCTGGAAGACTATCCCGTAAATCCGATCAGGGATGACTACATGGCCGATGACAGCGAAGGTATTGCCGCATTCAGCAGCCGCGGACCAACAGACGACGGCAGGATTAAACCGGATGTTGTCGCACCCGGCACATTCATCGCCTCCGCGAGGTCCAGTATTGATGGAAGTTCATCAGGATGGGGAGCTATTGATGAAAATTATCTCTACATGGGCGGTACAAGTATGTCCACCCCGATCACTGCAGGCTCTGCAGTCATTGTAAGAGAATACTATACTGATGTAGAGAATTTAAGCAGTCCAAGTGCAGCATTGTTAAAAGCAACGCTCATAAATGGCGCATTGAATATAGCACCCGGACAATACGGCACTGGAGATTACCAGGAAATTGATGGAAGACCTGATCACTCCCAGGGATGGGGGCGTATTGATATTGAGAACTCGATATATCCGCAGTACCCAAAAGTTATCAACTATTTTGACAATCCAAGTCCCCTGGATACTGGTGATTCCTGGAACGTTAGCTATGACATCCTTTATACATCCGAACCACTCAGAGTAACACTCGTATGGACTGATTATCCAGGCAGTGCTTTCGTGGACCCCCAACTTGTGAACAACCTTGACCTGTTAGTGACCGGACCCGATGGTACACATTATGGGAACGGAGCTCCTGATACTGTTAACAATGTAGAAGGCGTCGAGTTGACAGCACCCGTTGCCGGAACATATAGGATAGCGGTAAATGGTGCAGATGTGCCACAGGGGCCACAGAATTTCTCACTTGTCATCTCTTATGGATATGATAGCACCTACGTGTATCCTGAACATGGTTCCTATACAACCAACAGCACGACCGAGGTCTACATCAATCTTACACACACTGATGGAATAGACCCGGCCACAATAAATATGACCATTGACAGTTCGCAAGTTAACCATACCACTGTGCCCATAGAAGATGGATACAAAGTCGAGAATCAGACAGCACAGCCCTACGCAGAAGGATATCATAATGTATCTGTCAGTGCATTGACAAACCTGAGCGAAGAGATCAGCTACGGATGGAGATTTTATGTCAGTGTGGAAGAGAATGTGATTACGATACAGGGACTTGAAGAGAATTCAGTGATGCAGGAAGATATCTTTGACATCAATATCAGCAACCGAAAACTCTGCGACTTCCGGTACAACATTGACAATGGGACTAATTTCACTACAGGAACTGGATTCTCATTCAATACGACCCTGAACATGACAGAAGGACAGCATAATCTCACGGTCTTTGCCGAAGATATCACAGGACATATAAATTCCACTACAGTGAACTTTACTGTATTTACAAGCCAGCCAACTATCGATTCACCCACATCCGGGACAATATACTACCTGCCAACAAACAGCTTTTCGCTGAACGGCAGCGCAGGAGTGGCAACAAATGTATCTGTTTATGTGAACAGAGCGATCACGAACCTGTCATATCCGGTCCCGAACGGAATATTCAATATCAGTGATATTCCTCTTTCAAACGGCACGAACACCGTAAATGTTACGTCCATCTTCAATAATTCGGAAGACGACTACTTCAGCTCCAATACCACAATATATCTTAGCCTCGGGAAGACTTTTGACACGGATGGAAATGATGAAGTAACACTCCCGGTTCCGGGAATTGGAAGTAATATCAGTTGTCCGATTATTAACTTCAACATTACAGGCACTTCTGCGAATCCTGGTAATCTGTCTGCTGCTGTAGTTCGGGGAAATGAGCCGGGCAGCGGATCAGTGATTACGGGAGACGCAATTGATATCAGGATAATAAATGGATCAGATGCCAACTACTCACACCAGTTCGGTAGAAATGTATCCCTTACACTTGGATACGACCCATATCTTGTGACTGACATAGAGAAAGTAATGCTTGCATGGTACAACCCGGAGGAAGAGACATGGATCCCGTTCAGGACTACAAGAAATACAACTGCGCATACGGTGAGCGCAAATATAACCCACCTGAGCATCTATGCACCGCTTGAAGATAATACTGCACCGGTGATCAGTGACCTGGCCGGTTCCGGAACATTATCATCCATAACCCTCACATGGAACGAATCAGAAGATACGGATCATGTGGAGATATGGAGGAACGGGGCCTTCCTTGGGAACAATTCAGACGCACAGGTGACAGACACCGGACTTCCTGCCGGTACAAGCTATATTTATGGCCTCAGGGCCATTGATTTCGCAGACAACATCGGCAACTGGTCAAACACTACCATAACAACATCTGCAAGTACAACTACCACTTCCAGTTCCGGCTCTTCGGGCGGCGGCGGTGGAGGTTCCACTGGCGAAGATAACGAGAACATCGCCTTTAAGGATGTACTTTCAGTGTATGCAGGAAAGGACGAGACTGTGGATTTTGATTTTAACGATGAGAAGAACGATATCGATTATATCCGCTACCTGTCACTGAAGAATGCAGGAAAGATCACTGTCACGATCGAAGTTCTGAAGAACACTTCTACGTTTTCCAACAGTAGCGCACCCGGAACAGTCTATCGAAATATCAATATCTGGGTAGGTAAAACAGGTTATGCCACAGAGGACAATATAAAGGACCCGGAAATCGGATTCAGGGTTGACAGAGAATGGATACTCGACAATGAGATCGATCCGTCATCCATAGGACTTTACAGATACTCCAGCGGAATCTGGGACGCACTGTCCACTGAGCGATCCGGTTCGGATGATGACTACCTTTACTTCGAAGCAAAGACACCGGGCTTTTCACCCTTCGCCATTACAGGAAAGAATACGGAATCTCTTACAGAAAACGTGGTCGATGGAAATATCCTGCTCAAAGAGGAAGTCAAAACCAGCGAAGTACCTCTATCTGAAGAGACTTCAGGTTCCGATGGCGAATCTTCCACGTCAAATACCAGGTTATTGATATATACAGGATTTACCGGACTGATCCTTACCATCGCTTACTTCCTGATAAGAAAACAGCAACATTAATATTATGATGCTGACCATTAAGCGGTGGAGAATCACAATTGAAAGGAACAGTCCTTGGCATAGAGGGTACTGCATGGAACCTTAGCGTTGCCATCGTAAATGAAAAGGAGGTCATATCAGAGGCCACCGATACATACAATCCGCCAACAGGAGGCATTCATCCGCGTGAGGCCGCACAGCACCATGCCAGATATGCTTCCGCTATGATAAAAAAAGCCCTTGATGAGGCTAAGGATAAAGGGACCGGACCTTCAGGCATCGATGCTGTTTCCTTCTCACAGGGACCCGGACTTGGTGCCTGCTTGCGCACCGTGGCAACCGCTGCAAGGATGCTTGCGATAACCCTGGATGTGCCACTTGTGGGCGTGAATCATTGCCTGGCCCATATAGAGGTAGGACGCTGGAAGACACCGGCCGATGATCCGGTGACGCTTTATGTCAGTGGTGCGAACTCGCAGGTACTGGCTTACCGGATGGGAAGATACCGCGTTTTCGGCGAGACCCTGGATATTGGTCTTGGGAATGCTTTTGATAAATTTGCAAGAAGCGCAGGCCTGAGTCATCCGGGTGGCCCTAAGATAGAGCAGCTTGCCAGGAATTCAACGAACTACATACCCATGCCCTATGTGGTCAAGGGAATGGACCTTTCCTTCTCAGGACTCTCAACAGCGGCAACGGAAGCCCTGAAAAAGTATCCAATTGAGGACGTATGCTACTCCCTTCAGGAGAACGCCTTTGCCATGGTGATCGAGGTGACCGAACGTGCACTTGCACACACCGAAAAGAATGAGGTACTGCTTGCAGGCGGCGTGGGAGCCAATACACGTCTCAGGGACATGCTGGATATAATGTGTAAAGACAGAGGAGCATCCTTCTATGTACCCGAAAAAAGGTTCATGGGAGATAACGGGGCCATGATCGCGTATCTGGGACTTCTGATGTATGAAGCAGGAGACACTCTGGCTATCGAGGATTCACATGTGAACCCTAATTTCAGACCTGACGACGTGGATGTCAGCTGGCGAGAATAAAATGGAACGAGGTAATATGATGTATCTGACAAGCGGTGCCGAAGCCACAGTAAAACTTGAAGGTGAATTCGTTGTCAAGGAAAGGGTTCCGAAAAGGTACCGTCTCAGGGAACTTGACGAGCGTATCCGAAAGGAAAGGACAAAGGCCGAGGCACGCCTGATATCCGAAGCAAGACGCCTGGGAATACCAACTCCCATCGTTCACGATATACAGAATTCGACCATTGTTATGCAGTACATTCCGGGAACTCCCCTGAAAAATGTTATCAATGAGAGTTTAAGCGAACGGCTGGGAGAGCTTGTGGGAAAGCTGCATACAGGAGGGATCATCCATGGCGACCTTACGACTTCAAATCTGCTGTTCTACGATGACAGGATATACATGATAGATTTCGGGTTATCCTTTATGGACGCCGGGATTGAGGCAAAGGGCGTGGATGTACATGTCCTGTTCCAGACCTTTGAGAGTACCCATCACGACTATGAGGCACTTACAGATGCTTTTTGCAGAGGTTACAGGCAGACATGTGATAATGCTGAAGAGGTAATGGAAAGGGTGAAGGAAATAGAAAAAAGAGGAAGATATGCGTAAGATAGTTTTTGTTACAGGCAACAAAGGCAAGTTCGGTGAAGCAAAGGAGATACTTGCCGCAAAGGATATAGAGGTAATCCAGAATCGTGATGGTTATCCGGAACTTCAGGAAGACGAACTTGAACCCATTGCAGCCTATGGTGCTAAATGGGCAGCTGAAAAGCTGGGAACGCCCGTAATGGTCGATGATTCCGGACTGTTCATCAAGGCGCTCAACGGGTTCCCGGGACCATACTCGGCCTTCGTGGAAGAGAACCTGGGGAACAAAAAGGTCCTCAAACTGATGGAAGGTGAAAAGGACAGGACTGCAACTTTCAAATCAGTGATCGGATACTGTGAACCCGGCAAAGAGCCAGAGGTGTTCACCGGAGCCGTGGAAGGAAAGATATCTTTTGAAGAACGGGGCACAGGCGGATTCGGCTACGACCCTGTTTTTGACTATAATGGGAAGACATTCGGTGAACTTGGCAATGAGGAGAAGAACAAGATCTCCCATAGAAGAAGAGCCTTGGACAAATTCTACGAATGGCTTGATTAGAACATAGGGAGGGCTTGGGATTGAGGAATAAGGATCTCTGGAAGGATACAGATGGCATTGACACAGTCCCTCTGAAAATGATCTTCTACCTCATGATCACCGGAGTTATCCTTATCCTTGCAGCCGTCTCATGGAATAATACCTCCCCATACCTTGCAGGCTCCCAGGTTGAAAAAGATGTCAATGACCTTTCAGTGGAACTGCTTTCCATCCAGAATGGATACCCAAGGAACCTGGCGGATGTGGAAAGCACTGAAGGTTCAATGTGTATCGCTAAACTTACTCTTCCTGATAACGTACGGTATATGTCCCTGGGGGTAGACCCGGACCCGGATATTGATGGAAACGTCAGCAACTCCATGTGGAATACTGAGAACAACACTATTATCGTCCAGTATTATAATGGAATGAAGAAGCGTTTCCTGATCGGTGGTGGGAACATTGATTTTAGAACAGGCACTGTTGATGGGAATGGTAACTGGAATCTGGACACTGCCAATATTTCAGAAAATAAAGGGATAGTGATCGAGGATCCTGTTGCAGGCGAGTTCATATTTGAACTTGTATTCTACGACAAGAAATACACTCTGTCCCACTTTTAATCCAGTCTTCAGTATCTCAGCAGGATGTACTTTTCATTGAAGTAAGCACCTGGTGTTGTAAAGTCGAACACTACAAGAGCTCCTGCTTCAGGCCTGACCTGGAAGGAAACTTCGGTCCTTGGTTCAAGTCCTTCATAGTCCGGATCGTCGATCTGGTAGATCTTTCGCATATCCACTACGACCTCCATTATGTCACCGGTCCTTAACACAGGTTGTGTGGCCTTAAATGATGCCTGGTCACGAGAACGTATGGGGCTTACCGAAAAATAATCAGAGGTGGGATTATGTATCTCAGTGGTCTCATCATCAGTATCATATCTGACATTAGCTACATGCTCTCCGTCTGAAAGATAGATGATCAGCTGTGAAAGGTCCACATCCTCACTGCCAGGACCAAGTGATACTGATATGTGTAACTTTGTGATCTCACCATACTCGACATTATTACTGACAACGACCGTTCCGGTGACATCAGACGCAAAATCAGAGCTCACTGTGAAATTGTGAGTGCCTGACTGCGAAAAACGATATTCATAATACGAACCATCTTCAACAGCATTGCCAGTTCCACCATCTACGGAAACATTGAATGCGCCCGAGGAGGAGATCCACTCAACTATCGTTCCTTTATCGCAACTAATATTCGTAGTGGAGACCGCACCGTCTGTGACAGTCACTGTTTCATATACTGCACGTTCACCTTCAACACGGTCAACACGCATGTTTGATGCAACTTCCCTGGTCGTTTCCTGACCGGTCTGAGAAGCCTTCTGCTGAAGCACACCAGAAGTTTTGATCAGTAGTGCTGATGCTACTGCAGCTACCAGTACCATTGAGATGAAAATGATCAAGGTACCTATACCTACCTGTGCACGGTTGTCACTGTGCATTGTACGCTTCTGATTTGCTTTCGTGCGACTTCCCTCATCAAACGTTTTAGCAATCGTGTAAGATGAGTATATGATTTATAGTATATTAATTCTGTTATTTAACAAATTTTGGAACTTAACAGAATTCACTGTTGGCAAACCATATATTCACTTGAAACTGTTACACAACATATAGTATAACATATCTCATATTTAAATCAATCCATAAATATGTTAGTGATTATATAAAAATGGCACATTCACATGAAAAATCCTTTTTCAATCAGAATCACACGTGCCGGTGCAGCCTCACACTTTTCAAGTTTCAGGGGCAAACATATAAAATGATACAGGCCCGCGTCGACCCCTGTGAGATCCAGGTTTTCTACAATAATTACCCCGTTCTCCAGAAACAATCTATGATTATCAAGAGAGGAAGATAGATCCACAGAAAGAGTATCCACCCCAACTGTCCTGAAACCATTTTCCATTATCCAGGATCCTGCACCTGACTGCAGGCATTTTTGAGCTGGCAAAGGACCTTCGTCCGCATTCATATGGACCGGAGTACAGGTCTTTATCAGCAGGACCTGTGCATCATTTGCCCCAGATCCACCTGAATCTTCAAAAGCAAATGCAAGATCGTCACTTGAGATCTCCAGGCCGGCATGGGAAAGGTCAAGGACCAGGGCTTCACCAACAAAGGATTCTATTGGAATTTTATCAATACTTACTCCTCCCTCAATAATGTGGGAGGGAGCATCCACATGGGTTCCGGTATGCGTACCAAAACTTACCCTGGAAACCGCATATCCATCCCGGTCTATCGAAGAAACTGACTCCAGCACTGTTTCAGGGTCTCCCGGATACACTATCGTTTCCGGAGATATACCCACGGAAATGTCAATGATCTTCCTGTGCATGTGAACACGGACAATTGATAGAACTAACTCTTCAGGAAGCGCAGGGAGTTATCCAGAACGCCGTTTGCCTGCCTCTCGGTAAGCCCCGCACCCATTGCCACCATCTTTGCAAAGTCACGCGTTATAAGATTATCAGGGCTATGCGCATCGGTATCCACAACAAGTGTCGCACCTGCTTCCATTCCGATCCTTGCGACATGTCCGTTAGTCCTGTTATGGCCGTTTCGAGCAGTGATCTCAAGGCACACATCGTTGTCACGGGCAGTTTCAGCTTCTTCCAGAGTAATGAAGCCGGGGTGTGCAAGGATATCAACATCTTCAAGCAAAACTGAAGCTGCATTTGTACCGGGCATGACAGGCTCGTTTATCGTCTCGCCGTGTACAACAACGATCTCTGCACCCAGCTCCTTTGCTTTTCTGGCCAGCGGAGCGATCTTCCTTGGGGGCACATGGGTGATCTCAACACCTATAACTACCTGTATATCGAGTTCGTCTTCCAGATACCTGGCTTTGCTGACATTGGTCAGAACATGTTCCACATTGGAAAAATCAACGTGGTCCGTAATCCCTATCGCCCTGTAACCCTTGACCACAGCCCTTCTCACAAGCTCGCTCGGGATCAGTTCACCATCACTGAAAATGGTATGGGTATGCATATCTATCATGATAACACCTTGCATCACTTTTTCGGAACTTATGGATGGCTATGCATTGAACTCTAATAAAACCATCCATGAGCTGTAAAACCAAAAGGCCGTATTATTAGCAAAACCTAGTATGAGTAGTACTCGGTGCGTTCGACTTTGAGTCCTTAAATACAGCAGTAAACCATGTGATTTCAAAAACCAATTTATAGAATAGGTTGCACCATAAACTTTGAGATTCATACCTTATTTATCAGCAAGATTCATATTTCATAAAAAGAGTTTAACTACCATCACGTTTCTATCAGGACGGATGTAAAAATTGACAGGAATTAGAAGACTTGTTCTGGATGTACTGAAACCCCACCATCCATCGATCGTAGAGTTCTCCAAGATATTGAGTATAATTGACGGTGTCTATGGAGTAAACCTCAGTCTTTATGAGGTTGACCAGCAGACGGAGACCGTCAAGATCACAATTGAAGGTGAAAATCTCGACTATGAGGAGATAAAGGACTCAATTGAGAATCTCGGAGCCGTTATACACAGCATAGATGAAATTGCTGCAGGCCAGAAACTCGTAGAGGAAGTAGAGACCCTGCAGGAGAGATAAAAACAAAAAACCTTTCTATTTCCTTTTTGTTATCAGGAAATTAAAGATTCTTATAGGCCTTTACGATATTATCCATAATGCCTTTGTGCTCAAGAGGGAACCTGTCCACCGTGAAGAACCTTAAAGATTCATGGTAGGCGCTTACTGCCTTTTCGGTATTCAATTCTTTATCTTCCAGCCGGGCAAGCTCAAAGTAAGCATTTCCCAGATTATTCTGCACCGTAGCATACTCCATAGGTCGCTTATCGATGGTAAATACCTCAAGGGCATTTCCATATGCAACGATAGCTCTATGGATATTCGATCTTTTATCATCGATATCGGAAAGTTCCAGATAAACATTCCCAATATTATTCTGCACACCGGCATATTCTGCAGGATATATCCCTTTCCTAAAGACCCGTAAGGACTCGTTATAGAAAATCAGAGACTCGGCCAGATCATCTGGATTATTTTGAAGGCGCCCTTTTTTTCGATATGCATTCCCAAGTTTATTGTTAGCTGATGCAAAATAGAGAGGATCACTGGCTATCGAATAGTATCGAAGAGATTCCTGATAGGCGCTGATCGAGCTTTGCAGATCTTCTTCTGTGTTCTTCGCATCATATAGTTTAAGATATGCATCACCCACATAATACCGGACCATTGCAAATTCCGCAGGGTAGTCTTCCTTTGTCAGGAAACCTGCAGCCATTGTATATGCAGATATGCTGTTCTGTAGATTTGCAGAAGAATTTGCAGTGTAAGCCATCTCTTCATATGTTCTTCCACGATAATAGTGGTTCATACCATATTGCTGCGGAAATTCCTCGGAGGAGATAATCCCGAAAACGCTATTATATACCTGAAGGGCCTGTTCAGGATTTCCCTGCTCCCGGCGGGTTTCTGCTTCCCGCCAGAGATCGTCGACCTCATCAAGAGTATGATTTTTTGTATACTGATCAAAAAACATGAGGCATGCTAAAAGGACAAGCGCAATTACAGCAACCAAAACTATACGTCGGGAAACTCCTTCTGGAACAGGCAACATTGGATCAAATTCCTGAAATGGAAATGAGGAACATCTTACATAAAATTTTGCATAAAGAGTAATGCAGGAAAGATATGAAAGCCCCACATAAGAAATCAGATCCTTAGACAATAACTAAATTAATTGTTAAATCATGTGTCCATTCCATCGACAACATCCGCAAACGCGAAGTTGGGTTTTACATCCACTACCCGTATCCTCACACTGTCACCGATCCGGACATTTTTCACAAATACCACAAAACCCTCTACCAGAACAGCTCCGTCACCGCTTGAGCCCAGTTCTTTTATCTCGACATCGAACTCATCACCTCTGCGAAGCGGAGCCGTGAGAAACTTTTTACCGATAATGTATATCTCGGCGCTCTGGGATCTTGAAGCATGTGGAGAATATGAATGTGTGAAGGTGAAGTTATTGCGAACCTTGTCAAGATAGTTATTGAACATATCACCCTGGAAGACCTTGACCACGAAATTGCCTCCGGGTTTCAATATTTTCCTGGCACATTCAAGAGCTGATGTGGTCAGGTCTATAGACCTTGCATGATCATAACTCCAGTTGCCCGAGAGGTTAGGCGCAGCATCACATATTACCACATCAGCACCTGCCCTGCCTACCATATCCAGTATCTTTTCAATTGTCCTGTCCGCGGTGATGTCGCCCTTGATGGTCTCCACACCTTCGATGGGACTTATCTTTTGCAGATCGACGCCGACTATCCGCCCACCTGAGAGCTTCTTTGCAACCTCGAGCCAGCCTCCTGGAGCAGCGCCAAGATCCACCACCGTGTCACCGGATTTTATGATATTGTGTTTTTCATTGATCTGAAAAAGCTTGTAGGCAGCCCTGGAACGAAATCCCTCGTCCTTGGCCCTCCAGTAGTAAGTGTCCCGTCTATCTCTTGCCATAAGAATCTGCTACCTGATTATATCCAACGGTCAAATACCTTATGCCGATTTCAGTATTTCTATCCTGTTGCTGAGTGCCCGGATCTCAGCCTCAAGTTCGCACATATCCCCCGAAAGCCAGAAACTGTAATCATAATACTGGTTCAATATGTCGCTATACCTGTGTTCAAGGTTCTCGAGGTCTTCAGGACGGACCTTTGTCCCATCAATGGAATCCATCTTGTTCTCCAGATTCTTTATCCTTTTATGCAGATTCCTGCTGAACCTGTCAGCCGCCTTGCTGAGGTCGACCTCTCTCTCCGCAATCTGAAGTATATCGATGACCTCGCTCAATTCGAACGGGACCTCCGGAAATGCATCCGGACCAAGTATATAATAAGAGATGTCATTCTCTTCCAGCCCTTCAATCTCCTCCCAGGAAACAACAGCAACTAGATTCTCTTTTTCAGCTTCTGCGCAAATCTCCTTTACGGAAGGAAGGGTCGATGGAACACCGTCCCTGAGCAGAGAAAGTTCCTTTGCAACGGAGTATATCTCCTCGATACTCAGGGCGCCAAGGGCATCGATTATCCCGCAGAGCTCTTCTTTACTTTTCATAGCAACTCAACCCGTTAAAGTCTGTATCTGCGATAGACCAGCAACTGCTTCAGGATATCCGGGATATTATGCTTTTCTATACGGATATCAGATGTGGAGAATATTTGCTCGGTATTCAGAGGAACATCTGCAGTTATTTCCCTTGCAAGCTGAGGATCACCTGCCTGAATAAGATAGTCTATGCTCCCTTCGAACTCTTCGAGCAAGTCCTTAAGAGACAGTTTTACCTTGTCGATGTGATGTGCTATATCCTCATCCCTGAGGCGCTCAAACCTTCTCTGGCTGAAACCTCCCTTTGCATGCTTGGCCTTCACACTGCTCTTTATCACCTGGAACGAATCAAACTCCTCAGAGTCAAGCGAGTAACCTACAAAGGATTCCCCTGCATGTGCCACCAGAACACATATGCTTGCGTTCGTTTTTAACAATCCGAGCAAAGGAGCGGTGTCAAAAGTATTACCTGTGATCCAGCAAGATCTTTTCAATGGCAACGGAGGGACTATCAGTTCATTTACAAGATGATCAGGAGAATAAAATAGTACAAGACCCGTGGGGGAACTAACTTTCTCCACCATTGCAAGGACCTCACTATCCATCAGCTTTATCAGGTTCTCATGATCGTGTATGCCATCCAGTTTACCTCCTGCAGCGATATATACTGTGAGCAATGAAGCAGACGGATATTCAAACGATGAAAGGGACTGGAGAAATTCCTCAGTCCGTTGTTTGTTGAACTGGTCAGTGCGGGCGAGGGACAATTCCCCAGGAACATCAGCCTTTTGTTTCTCAAGCTCGTGCTCGAGGGTCAGAAGTCTAACTTCTGCAGCTTTCAGCTTCTCCTCAGCTTCCTGCTTTGCTGCAAGGGCCTTCTTTTCGGATGCTGCACTCTTTTCATAGCGAGTATTGGCGGTCTTTATGTCCAGCTCGAGCTCGAACAGGTGTGACTGGAGCTTATCTATCTCATTTTCCAGCTCTTCCTTACCTGAATATTTTTTGAATATATAGTTGATATTGTTAATGACCCTGTCTTTTTCGACCATCTAACTGCAATAGAGATGTCCTGTATAAAAAATCTGTCTGTTCTCAGAAGAAGACGGAGTATGGATCAACTGCGTAGTTATTTAAAAAGGTTGAAAAGGAGGGTCAGGAATCCATCACAAGACGGACACCTATTGAAGAATCACCATCGCGGGGATCCTGTTTCTTCCGGTATGCAGTGTAAAGTGCATTTTCCTTACTTGAGTAGCTGCCACCCCTGGCAATCCTCAGAGAGCCTGATCCTTTCTCAACTGCTGTGCCATCTTCAGATGCACCTGCATAACTGTCGACCCAGCTGTCCTGCACATATTCCCAGACATTTCCATGCACGTCATAAAGTCCCCATGGGTTTGCCAGTTTCTCGCCTACATTATGGGTCTTCCCATAGGAGTTATCTTCATACCATGCATAGTCACT
Source organism: Methanolobus sp. (assembly GCA_033549165.1). GTDB lineage: Archaea > Halobacteriota > Methanosarcinia > Methanosarcinales > Methanosarcinaceae > Methanolobus. Next base: position 4,722 of record JAWSUM010000021.1, on the reverse strand, counting down.
AAGGAAAAGACCTTTATCCTCATCTATTTCCCCAAAGGAGTAGAGTGTCGTTGTTCCGGCCCCTGCGGCATATTCCCACTCTGCTTCAGTTGGAAGCCTGTAATTTGTAGTATCTTCCATCTCATTGAGCCTGGCCACAAATTCCTGAGCCTCATCCCAGGAGACACTTTCTACCGGCAGGTTGTCACCTTTAAAATTCGAAGGATTCGTGCCCATGACCTCTTCACATTGCTTTTGTGTCACTTCATATACGCCGATGTAGAAGGGGTCTTGCAACCTTACCTCATGTACCGGCTGGGAATATGCATACTTCGATGTACCCATATTAAAGCTTCCGGCTTCGATTAGCTTGAAATCCATGCCAATGGAATTGGTGAACTCATCACCAAGGTAGTCATTACTTGCAGTTGAACTGCCTGCTGCCGTATTATCGCTATCGCCACTGTCTGAAGTGCATCCTGTGACTGATATCGCCAGAAGGAGCACTGCCAGGATCGTTATTAGTTTTTCTGTACCTATCCGCATAATACCACTTTAGTCATTTTTTCTAACATATGATATTAAAAAGTATCTATAAGTTGTCGTTGAAGAATGAGAACACAAACACTATGTATAATCTCGACAAATACAATAGAAATATATAAATATAGTATCTGCGTGGATTTAATGTGATTTTTATGAAAAAGATAACTTATATTATAATCAGTATATTCCTTTTAGCAACTTTTCTGTCAGGATGTGTTGAATCATCCGAAGGGGCTACAAGCGAATCCGAGGACATAACCATAGGTGCTCTCCTGCCGCTTACCGGGGATCTTGCCTCTATCGGAGAGGCAAACCAGATAGCAATTGAGGTATCGGCCAGCGATATCAATGGCTATTTCTCAGGGCTCGGTTCAGGAAAGAACGTAAAAGTGATCGTAAAGGACACGGGAAGCGATCCTGCAACAGCCCTCGAACAGCTCAAGGCACTTGATGAAATGGGAGTCAATATTGTTATCGGTCCGCAGGCAAGCGATGAAGCGGAAGGCGTCCTGGAATATGCAACAGAGAATGAAATAATTCTACTGAGCACTGCATCAACAGCCTCATCTCTGGCAATTCCTGACGATAACCTGTTCAGATTCGTTCCTGATGACACTAACCAGGGAATGACACTGGCCATATTCATGGATGATGAAGGGACCGATGTTGTGATCCCGATATACAGGAATGATTCATGGGGTACCGGACTTGCTGATGAGATCAGAAAGAATTTCGAAACTCTTAATGGTAGTGTGCTTGAGGGAGTAACATATGACTCTGAAGACACGAACCTTTCCGCAGAAGTAGAGGCACTCAATGAAAAAGTAGTAGCTGCCACTTCTGAAAATGAAGGAGCTTCAGTTGCTGTACTTCTTTGCTCCTTCGGAGAAGCAACAGATATCTTTAAACTGGCAAAGGAATATCCTGCCCTGTCAGAAGTTGACTGGTACGGCACCGACGGCATGGCATTGAACAAAGAGCTTATCAACGATGATGAAGCAGCTGCCTTTGCAGCGAAAACGAACCTCCGGGCATCAATGTACGGATATGTGATCGCAAACGACAGATACCAGGAAGTTGGACCCCGGATCGAAGAGAAGCTCGGAAGAACTCCCGAGTCCTATGCACTGACATCATACGACGCCCTCTGGATAGCTACCTTTGCCGACCTGGACGCAATCCCAGATGACGACCAGAGTGTAAAGATGGCAGTGAACGCCCTCTCGGAAACATACTGGGGAATCAGCGGGTGGACGATCCTCAATGAGAACGGAGACCGGAAATACTGGAACTACGACATCTGGACAGTAACCGGAGAAGACAGAAGCCTTCAGTGGGAACTTTACGCCAAGATACTCCTGCCGGTCCAGAATAACATGATGATCGTGCGTGGCGAGAATGTGACCTTTGTAAGGTAAACGGTGGTTTACTCAAATCGCCATTCATATTTTTAGTATCTCTTTTTTTTGCAGTTCCTGAGTAATCTCCATTAATGACTGCTCAATTACTCAAAATACTCGAAAGCGTCTATAATGTCCAGATATACGCCATCGAATCCCGCATCTATTATCCTATCAAGATATGTACCTTCATCACCATAGATGATATCCCCCCATTCCTTATCCCAGTAGCGTACTTTGTAGTTGCCTTCCCATTCGGGATTCTCTGCCTCGAGCCACGTAGGAGAGCCTACATGCCATGAATCACCCCAGTAGTAACGATAGTCCTCGGCCTCACCGATGCTCATGTAGGCGATGACCAGCCTCGAACCACCATTTGCTTTGGCTTTCAAGGAAGCTACATCATCTGACGTCAGGGAAGCATCCTCATAGAATAGATCGATAAGAATTACATCGTAATCAGTTTCCTGCAACGATTCCAAAAACTCTTTCTTGCTGTCAAAATCTCCGGTATCTATGATGTAAAGGAAATTCCTTGCATCAACAAGAGATTGAATATCGTTACTATTGACATTGAAAGGCTCCGCCGGATACTCAGGGATGGAATCAAGGTCCCTGCTGTCAGCAGCGAAGGATATGTACCCCCTGTCGGCATTTTCACGATAGGAAACATCAACATACGACTTGCTCCAGCAGTAATCGGTTACCAGCACAACTACACCGTTATTCCTGGCAATATCAAGCAATGATGCCATGTATTCTGTGTCGTCCTCGTCTGTAGCCTCATTGTCATCGTCATAACCAAAAAAGAGGTCCTCCCGCCCGACGCCATCTATGGCCGTAACATAATCCTGCTCAACCGGATCATCAGGACTTCCTCCCGGGGTCAGAAGCTCCTGCCCGTTCTGCGGGATTATTATGAAATCCGGGTCTTTCTGCTTGGAGTAGGTGCTGATGCCGATGACAAAACCACGCATCTCCTGGCGATAGCCCATTTCCGGAGCAGCCTCTTCGGCAGTATCCGGGGCGTCGGCATTTGAGGCTTCGGAAAAGTCAGCATTCTCGATACTATCCGGGACATCCGCCCTATCCGAACAGCCGGATGCCAAGAGCATGAGAGCGATGAGAAGTGTGCAGAGCAGGAAACGTGAGGTCATGGTTGGTAGTTGTACTGAGGATTTGATAAAGTTTGTTAAAGCAACATCCAAAAGCAAAAGCAATGACAAGTGTGAATTTATATCAACAAATCATTGTTTCTTACGCACCAATTCCCATTCTTTTACAAAAAAAGTAATGCACCTTTCTAGAACTTTTGATGATATAAAGTCAGTACTTCGCTAATTTTGAATAGGCTACTGAATTGTGCTTCCGATAGCATTATATGCGGCGAGAACGCCGCCATATGTCATTTCTACCATGCAATTCACGAACCAGTTCTAAACTTGAATTAAGACCAAAACAATGTATTGATGCTGTTCTGAAACCACTTATAGATAATATCGACATCAGGATAAATGGTCAACTTAGCTCTAAAGATCTATTTAACACTGCCATATGTATGGCAGTGGATAAAAGTTCAGTTCATTCTGCGTCAAAACACTATCAAGAGATTCCCTGTGAGACATCTTTACGGTACCATCTCAGGAAACTAAGTCTTGAAGAGCTTATCCAGGCAAATCAAAGCATTCTTCTTCAAAGTTCTGTCAGTACTCTAAAACCAGAGAAAAAGTATGACTTTGCTATCGATTTTACAAATGATCCATATTATGGAAAAGTTGATTCATCCAATGAAGACTACATGATACGTAGCCAGGCCAAGAAATCCACTAACTCTTTTTATTCATATGTATCACTGTCTATCATAAACAAGAACGAGAGATATACTCTTGCAGTTCTTCCTGTTGAAAGGAATAAAACAAAGGTTGACTACCTCACTTATTTCATATATCTTATCGATGAACTGGATTTCAATATCAAGGTGCTTTGTCTGGATCGAGAGTTCTATTCAGTTGATGTGTTTGAGTTCTTACAGAACAAAGATATCCCTCACATTACACCAGTAGTAAGAAGAGGAAAAGTAATCAAGCAACTGCTTAACGGGAGAAAAGCAAGATCTGCTGAATATGTAATGAAGAATGCTCAAAAGAAAGAAGTTCACTTAGATATCGTTATTTATGTGAAGTATCTGAAAGGTAAAAGAGGCAAATATGGGTGTGAGAACCTTGCTTTTGTTGTTTATGGAATTAAATGCTCTCAAAGGAAGGTTAGTAACGTCTACAGAAGACGGTTTGCTATCGAGTCATCATATAGGAGGAGAAATATCGTTAAACCAAGAACATCAACAAAAGATGTAACTTTCAGATACTTCTTTACACTAATATCGTTCCTGCTCAGAAATGCATGGCTCTGTCTCCAGAAAAAACATTTCACAATAGTAAAACCAGGTCCAATAACCATTGATGAAGACAAGTTCAGATTTGCCAGGTTTATTCTGTTTGTTGAAGAATGGCTTAGGAGAAAGTTAAAAATTCAGCTAGTAGTGCAATGTTTAAGGTAATCCAATAGTGGTAAGGACACGAGGAGGCGAAATTAGCGAACCACTAACTTTGTATTCATAGGTTTATTTACGTTGGGAGTAATATATGTTCTATTTATAGACTATGGCCATATCTTCCAACTGAAATTTGGTGAATACTCTATAATCTACACTATATTTTTTCACAATATTCTGTTGCATGATACATTCGCAATTATGTGGCAACATTACACATAAAATTATCAAGTTTGGTGCTATTTT
>JAWSUM010000020.1:0-35244 GCA_033549165.1 Methanolobus sp. | reverse complement strand
CTAACTTTTACGTTTGTAGCACTTGTTATCATGAATATCTTGTATCCTTTGAGCACAGCATTGTTCCCGACCAACTCGATATTGGACTTCAATGACACAGGTGAGCTGATCATGTATGCCCCTGAGTCGATCAGGATAGTGCCCTTGTCTATAGCATTGACAGCAGCCTTAATGGCTCCTACGTCGCTGGTTCCCTGGTATATCACCTTTCCGTCATTTGTCTGGACAAGTGCTGTACCGGAGTCTTTAGAAACGCGTATTGTGTAGTTGATCCCTTCAGCACCGTCTGCCACAGCCACTGAGGAGATTATTGCCCCTAAACTTAAGTTAAGGAACAAGAAAACCATTAACAGGCTTGTAGTTTTTCTTGTAACATCCATTTTTTGACCTTCTCAACTTGTGTTTTTCATTAAGAGTGTTTTTTGTAATTCAGGTCGACCTGCCCAAAACATGTTCATCGGGTCATATCATATTCCAAAGAACGGGGTACGAATATATTGTTCCAGTTAGGACTTTTATGTGAACAATATGATATAATCAATGACATATTGTGACAGGCTAGTGGATAGTATACTTTAAACTATATATATGCTGTCAGACCCAAAAAAGAATTGATGTTGTATATAAAACGTTTTCCTTGCTCTTGGGATTCAGAATCAAGTGATAATTATTAGTTACATTTTATAAAATTTATCAGTGCCTGTTGGGGTTTTCTGACTGTGCAGGCTCTCCGCATAGCTGTCTATTGGTGGAAAAACCGCTCCGGCTTGCCAGCCTAAAATCACGCATGCCAAAGTATATTCTCAAAGACAGAATAGTACAGAAAAATCAATGTGCAGCATAAATGCCGAAAAATAAAAAAGATCCGATCGGCAGGTGTAACCTGCCAACCGTGGTTCAGCTTCAGTTCACTACTACTAGTAAACTGTCTGTGTCTTGTTGTCCTTTTATGTCAGTCACAGTCATAGTGACCTCGAATCTGCCGGGTACAAGGAACTCGTGTGATACGACTTCCCCGGTAGCCTCTTCCTGGATGCCGTCAGATGCATCGAAGTCCCAGGAATATGAGACTATGCCATTGTCATCGGTAGATTCGCCACCATCGAAGGTGAGGCCATTACCTGCAGGGACGACCCTGATCGCCAGGCTAGCTACAGGATACGCATCCTCTCCAGTTTCAGATGGAGCATTCTCTTCATTATCAACTGGAGGGGTTTCGGGTTCCGGTCCGCTAAGGGTTACCAGGTTCATGCCTCCGTTGGAGGTATAGAAGTTTGATGTGTCCTGGTTCATCAAATTTACCTGGTACTTGTGACCTGACCTGGAATCCGAATACGCATTGTAGGTTGCAGAACCATCGAAGGTGTTGTTAATGAGTATGATGACGTTATCCTGTATGACAGGGAGCATCTTCAAACCAATTATTGAACCTGCGATCTTCTTCATGTTCTTTATTTCATTATCCTGCATGACGACTTCAGTAGTATCCTCGAGGTTAATGCCTGTTCCACCTGTTCCGGAGATGTCGTTGTTTTTAACAACAGCGTATTTTACATGCCTCAGTACGATCGCACCGTCATCTGAAACAAGCCAGTTGTTGACATCAACAATGGTGTTGCCGGAGACATTTGCTCTTATGTATGGCTGGATCACTGTCCTGGCACTGTTGCGCCCTCCGAGCACGTAGATGCCTGAATCCTGCTTATCAGCGGTGAAGTCACCCTTTACGTAGTTTCCGGTTATTGTCACATCATGGACAGATTCAGGGTACTTTCCATCGGTATTTATCTGAGCGACTGAGATGGGTATCCTGCAGTCTGTGATCTCATTGTCCTCGATGAAAAGATAGTTTGCACCAAGACTATCGATACCTTCCCATACAGGGTTGTTCTCGATAGTGTTGTTCCTGATGTAGATATACTCGGAATACTGGTAAGTGCTGCTTCCCGCGGCAATTGCAACACCGTATGATATCCCGTTGAGCTTTCCTGTATTGATGTCTTTGAACAGGTTGTTCTCAACATATACATTACTTGCCTGCTTTCCGATCATAACGCCAGCGTAACCGTAATCAAGGAACTGGTTGTCCTGTATAGTTATGTTTTTGTTATGGCTGGAAGTGGTGGGGGTTTCCAGGTCTATTCCATAATCCCTGAAGTTGCTGAAGGTATTGTTCTCGATGAGACAGTTCTCACTGTTCTCGATCTCAACAAGACCTGCGTCTCCTTCACGTACCAGGTATGACTGGTCGGGGTCACTGAATGTAAAACCTGTTATCTTTACGTCTGTTGCGCCACTGATGCGGAAGATGCTATAACCTTTCAGTACTGCACCGTCACCGATCAGTTCAATGCCGGATTTGAGTGGAACCTGTGAGCTGACCGTATATGTCCCTGCATTTACCAGGATGGTACCCTGGTCTATTGCATTGACCGCAGCTTTTAGAGCTTCCACGTCGCTGCTTCCGCTGTAAATTACTTCTCCGTTACTTGTCTTTACGATCGTTGCTCCGTCATCCTTTGAGACACTGATGTCGTAACCTGCGTCGCCTACATCTTCTGTCTCATCGTCTTCCGGAGTTGTGGTCGGTGTTTCAGGTTGTGTTGACGTGTCTTCAAGAATGGTCAGGTCTATAGCTCCATTGGAAGTATAGAACTTTGACGTATCCTGTCCTGTCACACTGATCTCATACACGTTGCCATAATTGGAGTATGCATAGGCATCGTAATCCGCGGAACCATCAAAGGCATTGTTCTTGAGGGTCAGGCTGTAATTCCCTGATATAGGGAGCAGCTCTATATTCTTTGTAGAGCCGGATATTTTCCTGATGTCCTTGATGCTGTTATTCTGCATGACCACGTTGTCCGCATTCTCCAGGTTGATGGCTGTTCCGCCGACACCATTGATATCGTTGTTGTCAACGTGAGCTTCGTTCACGTTCTGCAACACGATCGCACCGTCATCCGAAAAGAGCCAGTTGTTGACATCAACAATGGTGTTTTCGGAAACCGTGACTTTCTGGTATGGCTGGAAAGATGTCCATGCACTGTTATGTCCTCCGAGTACGTAGATACCTGAATCCTGCTTTTCAGCGGTGAAGTCGCCCTTTACGTAGTTTCCGGTAATGGTTACATCATGGACTGGCACAGGGTACTTTCCATCGGTATTTATCTGAGCGACTGAGATGGGTATCCTGCAGTCTGTGATCTCATTGTCCTCGATGAAAAGATAGTTTGCACCAAGACTATCGATACCTTCCCATACAGGGTTGTTCTCGATAGTGTTGTTCCTGATGTAGATATACTCGGAATACTGGTAAGTGCTGCTTCCCGCGGCAATTGCAACACCGTATGATATCCCGTTGAGCTTTCCTGTATTGATGTCTTTGAACAGGTTGTTCTCAACATATACATTACTTGCCTGCTTTCCGATCATAACGCCAGCGTAACCGTAATCAAGGAACTGGTTGTCCTGTATAGTTATGTTTTTGTTATGGCTGGAAGTGGTGGGGGTTTCCAGGTCTATTCCATAATCCCTGAAGTTGCTGAAGGTATTGTTCTCGATGAGACAGTTCTCACTGTTCTCGATCTCAACAAGACCTGCGTCTCCTTCACGTACCAGGTATGACTGGTCGGGGTCACTGAATGTAAAACCTGTTATCTTTACGTCTGTTGCGCCACTGATGCGGAAGATGCTATAACCTTTCAGTACTGCACCGTCACCGATCAGTTCAATGCCGGATTTGAGTGGAACCTGTGAGCTGACCGTATATGTCCCTGCATTTACCAGGATGGTACCCTGGTCTATTGCATTGACCGCAGCTTTTAGAGCTTCCACGTCACTGCTTCCGCTGTATACGACTTCCCCGGCGCTTGTCTTTACGACTGTTGTGCCAGAGTTCTTGTAAACACTGATATCGTGTTCGATGTCGCTGACACTGCCCGGATCTGTTCCGGTATCGGCACCAGTATCAGTATCGGTATCGGTTCCGGTGTCAGTGCCAGTACCTGGATTGTTCGTCTCTTCAAGAGGACGGGGTTCCGGCGGAGTAAGTGGTGGATCTACGGTAGAGGCAGCTGGTGTGGCTCTCGATGCTGTCAGCTTCAGGGAACCGCCGAACTTTGACGAAACTTCGTTTATCAGCTTTACGCTGTATGTGTAACCGGAGTTTGCGTATCCGTGGTATCCCACGGAGCTGTCAAAGTCATTGTCCCTGATGGTTGTGCTGAAGCTCTTCACGACAGCCTGCATCTCTATACCTTTGGTAGAGCCTGAGATTGGAATGAGGTTCTTAATGTCGTTGTTCTGAACGACCAGGTTATCGGCGTTCTTCAGGTTGATACCGGTTCCTCCGACACCGGTGATCAGATTGTTGTCGACGATACCACCGTTAACATCCCTCAGTACTATAGCTCCGTCATCGCTGACCAGCCAGCTGTTCACATCCACGATGGTATTGCCTGAGACATTTATGTTGGTATATGGCTTAGCATAGTTGCGTGCGCCCAGAACATGTATGCCCGAATGCTGTTTGTACGGGGAGTTCATGTTCCCTTTCACATAGTTGCCTGTAATGACTATGTCGTGGACTGGCAAGGGGTAGGTTCCCTCGCTGGTCTGATAGGAAACGGCGATTGGCACCTTACAGTTGAGGACTGTATTATCCTGGATATAGACATGGTTAGCCCCATGGCTGTCTATTCCTTCCCATATGGGACTGTTCTCTATCCAGTTGTGCCTGATATAGATGTACTCTGAGTGCTTGTAGGAGTTACTTCCCTTGGCAATAGCTATTCCATAAGCATTTCCATTCACGGCTCGGGTATTGATGTTCTTGAATGTGTTGTCCTCTATATAGATATAGTTGGACTGTTTCCCAATCATAACGCCAGCGTAACCGTAATCAAGGAACTGGTTATTCCTTATGGTTATCTGCTCATTCTTATGTGATGTGGAACTCACGGCCACGTTCACGCCATAATCCCTGAAATTGCGGAATGTATTGCTTTCTATGATACAGTTATTGCTGTTCACGATATTGATGAGGCCGGAACTGCTTCCGACTGCTCCGTACAACTGGTCGGGACCGGTGAATTCCAGTCCTCTTACCTTAACGTTTGTCGCACTTGTTATCGTGAATATCTTGTAACCTTTGAGCACAGCATTATTTCCGACCACCTCTATGTTGGACTTCAATGACACAGGTGAGCTGATCATATATGTTCCTGAATCTATCAGGATAATGCCCTTGTCTATAGCATTGACTGCTGCCTTAATGGCTTCCACGTCACTGTTTCCGCTGTAGATGGTTTTTCCAGCACTTGTCTGGACAAGTGTCTTACCGCTGTCTTTGGAAACGCTTATCGTATAGTTGATCCCTTCAGCACCGTCTGCAACGGCCACTGAGGAGATTATTGTCCCTAAACTTAAGTTAAGGAACAAAAAAACCATTAACAGGCTTGTCGTTTTTCTTGCATCCATTTTTTGACCTTCTCAACTCATGTTTTTCATTAAAAGTGTTTTTTGTAGTAATCCAGGTCAACCCGCACAAGACATGCTTATGATTTTACTATAAAATTCCTACAAAGACATGGTGGCGAAAATAATTTTCCACAAATCATTGTACAATGATGAATTTTACATCAACCATCACATATTGTGACAGGCTTTTTGTAAATATACTTTCAACTATATATATGCTATCAGAGCTAAAAAAGCGCTTAAGTTACACTAAAACAGATTCAGGCGCTTAAAAAATGTCTGTGTGATAAGCTAAGCATTGATTACATCGTACAGTAATTTCAACGCCTATCCATGGTTTAAAAAGTATACTATCCCTTCGCAGTTATCTTTAATCGGTGACAAAAAGAGAAAAAATGCTTGTTTTTACGATCAATGCATCGTATGGGTATATTCAAATAAAAATATTTTCACTACCACTTCCCGCGTCCGCGAGGGAGAACTCCGGCAGGTCTATACAAAGTTCCTTTCCGGAAATATCCGGAGAGGCATCAAAATGGATGAGGCATTCTGCGGAAAGATCTACAGCATTATCCTCGATATCTATATAGTAGTCCTTTGTCACATGCGACACACTGATCGCGCTCCTTGATTTTGATATTGTTATCAGGTCCTTGATATCGTTCTTTTGCACAAGCACATTGTTCGCATTCTCAAGGTTTATTCCAGTTCCTCCTACCTTGGATATGTTATTATTATAAACAAGTGCTTTATCGACATTCTGCAGCACTATTGCACCGTCGTCTCCATATAGCCAGTTATTCACTTCTGTGATGGTATTGTCTTTCAGAGTTACATTGACATATGGAGCACTTGCGCCGCCACGTCCTCCAATTACATATATTCCGGAATCCTGTTTTGCAGCATCCAGGTTCCCGTCTATATAATTGCCGGTGATCATCACGTCGTGCAGGGATTCTGCATATATGTTGTCTTCTGTGATATGTGAGATGGATATGGGTATCCTGCAGTCTATGATCTTATTGTTCTCGATGAAAAGATAGTTGGCACCATGACTGTCTATACCCTCCCACACCGGGTTGTTCTCAATGGTGTTGTTCCTTATATATATATATTCAGAGTACTTGTATGCATTATTGCCTTTGGCAACAGCCGTGCCATATGAATTAGTGTTCAGTTTCAGGGTGTTGATGTTCTTAAATATGTTGTCCTCTACGAATATGGAGTTCGCCTGTTTGCCGATCATCACGCCACAATAGCCGAAGTCAAGGAACTGGTTGTCCTTAATGCTTATTTTCTGGTTATGGTCGGAAGCGGAACGTGTTGAGAGGTATACACCGTAATCACTAAAACCAGTAAAAGTGTTGCCTTCTATAAGGCAGTTATTACTATTGGCTACCTGCAGGAGGCCATAACTTCCGGTGTGCTTTGCATACCCTTCTCCCGGACCTGTGAACTTGAATCCTGTTATCCTTACATTTGTTGCGTCGTATATTCTGAATATTCTGTATCCTTTCAGTACAGCATTGTCTCCGACCAGTTCGATATTTGATCCAACTACGATTGCCGAAGTGATCGTATATGTTCCCGGACTGACAAGTATCGTGCCCTGATCTATGGATTTCACTGCGGCCCTGATGGCACTTGTATCATCTCCCTGGTACAGGATCGACTGAGTACTATTTTCAATTACCTGTGTTTGAGCTCCCTTCTTCTCAACAATGATGTCGGGCACTGTCTTAACTTCCTCTATTTGAACTTTTTGTTCTTCTTCTTCCACAATGCCGTAAGTATGGGCAAAGTAGAGAGCAATAATGACAAGCAAAACCAGTAGTGATAACCCTATCTTCGATCTATCCATTTTGACCCCCGTCTCCCTGGTGTTAGACTAGTTCTATATAGGTAACTCATTCAATAAAAAATGATTCTCAAAGCTTTCGGGGTAGAATAATTCTGTTTATAAACTATTATCCTGAAAATCATCACTATTCAAAAATGATTAAATATGAGTTAGGTGTAATAGTTAAAGGGGGTATAATGAGAGTTCTTATTGATATAGGACATCCTGCGCATGTCCATTTCTTCAGGAATATTGTGTTGGGGCTGGAAAGAAATGGACATGAAGTGCTTGTCACTGCCAGGGAGAAAGACGTTACTGTGGATCTGCTTGAGTCGTGCGGCATCAAGTATGAGGTCCTAAGCAAGATTGGATTTGGAAAAGGTAGCCTTATCCGGGAGTGGGTCTCCAGGGACATAAAACTGTTAAAAGTAGCAAAAAAGTTCGACCCGGATCTTCTGATGGGTGTTCTGAATCCATGTGTAGCTCATGTAGCATGGCTTACCGGTAAGGAATCATTCATTTTCACAGATACAGAACATGCAAAACTTGCTAATTCCGTAACACTTCCCTTTGCAGATCGGGTATTCACTCCTTCATCCTATGTGAGGGACCTTGGGAATAAACAGATACGCTATAACGGTTTTCATGAACTTGCGTACCTTTACCCCGGATACTTCGACCCGGACCCAGGTTTTTTATTGGACTTCGATCTGGACGAGAATGACAGGATAATAGTACTCAGGTTCGTTTCATGGGGTGCAAGTCATGACATAGGTCAGCACGGCATCACAAACAAACTGGAACTGGTTCGCGAGCTGGAAAAATACGGGAAGGTTTTCATCACTTCGGAACAGGAACTCAATAGTGGTCTGGAGAAATACAGGATATGTGTAGGGCCTGAAAAACTGCATGACCTGCTGTATCATGCAAGCCTGTACCTTGGTGATGGTGGGACTACGGCAGTGGAAAGTGCGATACTTGGCACACCTGCGATATATGTTTCATCCCTTGTGGGAACCATGGGTAACTTCACTGAACTTGAAACAAAATACGAAATGATGTATTGTTTCAATGATTCCGGAGATGCCCTCCAAAAAGCAATCGAGATTCTAAACAACCCTGAAGCTAAAAAGCAATGGGGCGCTAAAAGAGACAGACTGATACGAGATAAGATCGATGTGAATGAATTCATTATGGAGTATATAGATCTGTTCTCAAGTAAAACTAAAACCTTCAAAAAGCAATCGAAGATCTCAGCAAACCTGAGGCCAAAACAATGGAGTTTTAAAGAAGACAGACTGATCCGGGACAAAATAGGCATGAACGAATCCATTATGGGATATATAGATCAGCTCTCGAATAAAGCTAAAAAATAGTTTTAGGTGTTGTTATGTATGAATCAATAAGACATAATCCTGATATATGGGCAAAGTTCACCGGCAAGGATGAGGATTTCATGATGCATTCGAGTGTTGACAGTTTTTTTGATTTCGACCGCTGTCAGCTCAGTGAGGTCTTATCTCCTGATGTATCCCGTTCTATGTTAGACGGCGGATTTGAAGTAGTCCTGCCCGAAGAGAAGAAATTTGCTCTTTGTCTGACCCATGATGTCGATGATATTTATCCTCCCCTGCCCCATACTTTGCTTTCGGTGTTCCACTCTGTTAAAGGTGTGAACATGCAACAGTTCAAAAAACATGCGTTATGGAGATTCAACGGCAAACAATATTCCCCATATCTCAATTTCAAGGAAATTATGGATATAGAGGAAAGTTACGGAGCAAAGTCCTCCTTCTATTTCCTGACCGCGGACAAGGATCCCCGCAGGTTCCGATATGATATAGAAGATGCAGGTAGTTATATGGGTGAGATCGTAGACCGGGGATGGGAAGTCGGGCTCCATGGCGGTTATTTTTCTTATGCTAACTATGATAGTCTTGTAAAGGAAAAAGAGAAACTCGAAAATGTTCTTGGTAAGAAGGTAATAGGGTTCAGGAATCATTATCTGCGTTTCAAGATGACCGATTCCTGGGAAGTGCTGTCAAAAGCCGGATTCAAGTATGATACCACATTGGGCTTTAACAATGCAGTGGGTTTCAGGAATGGTCTGTGTCACCCTTTCAGGCCCTATGATATCGAGGCAGGTAAACCTCTTGATATTCTGGAGATCCCTCTTATAATTATGGATGCTGCACTCTTCAATTGTACCGGGTCCTTTAAGGATGCGTGGGAGCTTGCAAAAGGGATACTCGATACTGGAGAGCGGTATAACGGCATAATCACATTGTTATGGCACAATAGTTCCTATAGTACACCTTTCAGAAAAGACTGGAAGAATCTTTACATTAAGATACTTGATTATTGCAATCAAAAGAATGCTTGGATCACAAGTGGTGAAGATATTTACAGGTGGTGGAATAATACATATAACGACTATCCATGACCCACAGGTGTGGGATAATTTTGTTGAACAGAGTCCATACGGAACTATTTTTCATAAATGGGACTTTTTGCATACGGTGGAAAAGCATACGGGGTATACGCTATACCCTATGGGCATGTACATAACAGAAGAACTGATGTGTGTTATCCCTCTTTTCTTTAGGAATATGCATGGGGTCAAGGTGGTCTTTTCCCCTCCTCCGCAGACGGGAATTCCGTATCTTGGTTTTGTGATCAGTCAGCGCTTTGATAGCATGAAACAGAGCAAGAGGGAACAGCGGATGTATGAGATGGGAGAGCTCTTCACAGAAGAGATAAACCGTCTGGGTGCTAATTATGTATCGATCTTGCTGGCACCGTCATTTACTGATATCAGACCCTTCAAATGTAACGGTTTCCTGATCGACCCGCTATATACCTTTGTTATCGATCTGCAGAAGCCTCTGGAAGATATACTTAATGAGTTCAATGTTTCAAAAAGAAAGATCATCAAAAAGATGGAAAACTCCGATATGCGCCTGGTGGAGGAGAATGATGTATCCCTTTTGTTCGATCTCTCAGTGCAAAGGTATGACGAGCAGGGCCTTAAGTTCCCTCTCACAAGCAAAGAGTATGTCAGGGAACTGCAGCGTTTCTATCCTGATCAGATAAAAGTGTACTATATTAAGGATAGTGATGACAATATTCTCGGGGCTGTCATGACAACGGAACACAGGCGTGTGACGTTGTGGATCGGTAGTGTAAAGCCCGATACTAAAGTTCCTGTGAATGAATTCATGTACTGGGAATTCATCAAAAAAAGCAAGGCTGAAAATTACGAACTGCTTGAACTCGGAGGTGCGGACATTCCTCGTCTGTGCGCCTTTAAATCACAGTTCAATCCGGGTATAGAGACAAATTACAGGATATTCAAGAAAGACCTTTTCGGGAAAATGGCAGAATGGACTTACTTGAACGTTTATAAGAAGAACAGTTTCTGACAATTTGCCTGATGCAGGGGGAGCAACAGGGTATCAATACACTCGGGGGCATTGAATATCCACATATCTGGTATAAATGATTCGCAGTTATGGGACCAGTTCATAGATGAGAGTCCTTACGGAACCATTTTTCATAAATGGGACTTCCTGCGAACCGTAGAGAAACACACTGGCTGCGAGCTTTATCCTCTTGGTGTGTACATCACGGAAGAGCTGATATGTGTAATACCTCTTTTCCTGAAAAAGATAAATGGCATAAGGATGGTATTTTCTCCCCCTCCCCAGACAGCTATTCCCTGTCTTGGTTTTGTTGTGAGTCCCAGATGTGACGTCATGAAACTGAGCAAGAAGAGTCTGCATATGTATGAGATGGGAAAGCTGTTTGCAGAGGAGGTTGACCGGATGGGTGCAAACTATGTATCGATCGTGTTGACACCTATGTTCTATGATGTCAGGCCTTTCAAGTGGAATGGGTTCACGATCGACCCAATGACCACATTCGTGATAGATCTCCAAAGGCCCCTGGCCACTATACTTCAGAGTTTCAGTTCCTCAAGAAAGATTGCGGTTAAAAAACTGGACAGTTATGACCTGAAACTGGTGGAAAGTAATGATATTTCTCTATTCTATGGCAGTTCTGTTGACAGGTACACAGAGCAGGGCCTTAAGTTCCCGGTCTCTGGAAAAGAATACCTTGAGGAACTGCTTGACCTGTACCCCGAAGATATAAAGCTGTACTATATCCATGACAGGAAAGGTCATTCGCTGGGTGGTCTGATCACTGCTGAGTACAAGAGAATGACTCTGTGGATCGGGAGTGTAAAGCCCGACTTCAACGTTCCGGTGAACGAGTTCCTGTACTGGGAGCTCATCAAGAAGGGTAAGGCTAAGAATTATCATGAGCTTGAGCTCGGCGGAGCAGATGTTCCCAGCATCGCCGCATTCAAGGCCCAGTTCAATCCTTCTCTCAGGGTGAAGTACAGGCTTGTCAAAAACGATCTGATAGGCAAGGTGGTAGAATGGGCATTCTTTAACATATACAAGAAAAGCCCCTGACCATATACCCGGCGGGGCTACAAGGTTTGCCTGATCCTTATTCTGCCATGATGTCCTGTCTGTCGATAAATAAGCGCATCCATAGTTCTACTGATATGCAGCGCCATATTTCCGTCCCTACGAATATACTGGAGGACTTGCCGTCCAGGAGTTTCTCATACATGCCTCTGACCATTTCCCAGTCCCAGAAGTCCCTTTTACGGAAACTCTCCGAGTCAAGGATCTTGTGTATAATGGGTATGACAGCATCATCCTTCATCCATTTCTCTTCAGGTGTTGCAAAACCTATCTTATCATGTCTTGAGAGTATGCTGGAAGGCACTTCTCCTTCCATTGCCTGACGGAATGCGTATTTTGTTGTTCCTTCATGGATCTTTTGTCCTGAAGGCATTGAGAACATATATTCTACTAAACGGTAATCCAGGAAAGGTACTCTGGATTCGATGGAAAATCTCATTGAATTTTTGTCTTCGAACCTGAGAAGATGCGGTAGCGAGTATGTTACAAGGCTGCTGTAAAGTGCTTCATTGAGCGTATATATATTCCACCTTAGATCTTTCCTGTCTTTATGCTCTGCAATGAAATCGGATGCAAGAAAAGGTACTTTGTGGTTCTTGTATATGAGTTTCTTAATATTTGAAGGAGTCATACGCAGACAGAGGTAGATCATTGGCGCAAAGGACCCGGACTTGGCATAACAGCTATTTGCCTCTTTCAATAACATTGTGAGATTCAATTGTTTTAGCAGCTCGTAATAATAGTATCCGTGAAAATAGTGGTAGCCTGCAAGGATCTCGTCTGCACCCTGCCCGTCCAGAAGTACCTTCATTCCATTATCCTGAGCAAGCTTCATTACCCTGTACTGTCCGTAAACGCTCGTCCCACTAAAAGGTTCTTCCTGTGCCATGAACAATTCCTGCAGATCATTCATGAGTTCAGAAGGACTGGGGCTAATACAGAAGTTCACCGAGTTGACCATGCTGTTGATCTCCTGCTGATATACTCCTTCATCAATGGAACTTCCCGGAAACCTCAGGGAGAATGTTTTGATTTCGGCGTTAGGGTCAACTTTTCTCATGGTCACAACCACCGCTGAGGAGTCAATGCCTCCGCTCAGGCAGCTTCCCACCGGGACATCGGCAATAAGCCTTTTCCTGACCGAGTCCGTGAAGATCTCTTTAACCTTCAGGTGGTCGTTGGCCTCTTTCACAAGCTTTGTCTTTATATCATAATACTGACTGATCTCCAGACTCCTGGCTGAGAGGTCAAATGTCATATTATGGCCTGGCATCAGTCTTTTTATCCCCTTGAAAAAAGTGTCCTCGCAATGGTCTGTCAGATTGAAGTACAGGTAATCGAAAACGATCGTCCTGTTCTCCTCTCTGGGGATATCGTGCTCAAGGATGGCCTTGATCTCAGAGGAGAATATGAACCTTTCTCCGTTGAAGTAATAGTACACAGGCTTTATTCCAAATCTGTCCCTGCTAAAGAAAAGGATATTCTTTGTTTTATCATAGATGCAGAATGCCCACATTCCGTTGAAATGATTCACGCAGTCTGTCCCGTATTCTTCGTAAGCATGCAGTACGACTTCGGTATCCGTATGGCTTTTAAAGCTATGTCCCTTTCTTATGAATTCTTCTCTGAGCTCTAGGAAATTGTATATTTCCCCGTTGTATATCAAAACAATACTGCCATCTTCATTGGACATAGGCTGGTGGCCCTTTTCTGACAGGTCCAGTATGGACAGTCTCCTGTGTCCGAGGGACACTTCGCCATCAATGTAGGTCCCTTCATCATCAGGTCCCCTGTGCTTGATAGATTCGCACATTTTCTTAAGTAATAATTCATCATTCCAGTTAAACCCTACAACCCCACACATATAACCACTCCCGGTAATTTTATAACAGCTGAAAAACCTTTTTCCGGATATCGATCGCTTTACTCGCCCACGAACTCTTGCTTTTCAATGAACAGTCTCATCCACAATTCTATTGATATGCATCTCCATATTTCCGTTCCCACGAATATAGCTGATGATTCACCTTTAAGCAGTTTATCATACATATCCCGGACCCTTTCCCAGTTCCAGAAGTCCCTTGCCATAAAGCTCTGTGAACCTATGATCTTTTGAATGATGGGAGTCACAGACTCATCCTTTAACCATTTCTCTTCAGGTGTCTCGAAACCTATCTTATCATGTCTTGAAAGTACACTTGCCGGTAGTTCATCTTCCATTGCCCGTCTGAAGGCATATTTGGTCTCTCCTTCAGATACCCTTAGCTCATTTGGCATGGAGAGCAGATATTCTGCGAGAGTGTGATCGAGGAACGGTACCCTTGACTCGATAGAGAATCTCATCGAGTTCTTGTCCACGAACCTGAGAAGATGCGGAAGTGCGTAGAACAGTATACTGCTATATGCCGCTTCCCTTAAAGAGGAAATATGCCATCTCATATCCTCACGTGCTGCATTCTCCTCGATGAATCCGCGGGTCAGGTACGGTGTTTTCCGGTGATTGTACAGATATCTCTTGATCTCATCAGGTGTCATGCGCAGGCCAAGATAGACAAGAGGTATAAATGACCTCGATTTAGAATAATATTGAGTTGCCTCTCTGAATAAATGGGATACATCAAATTGTTTGAGCATCTCGTAATAGTAAAATCCGTTAAAGTAGTTGCTTCCGGAAAGTACCTGGTCGGCCCCCTGTCCATCCATAAGGACCCTGACCCCGTTCTCATGTGCCAGCTTCATTATCCTGTATTGTCCGTAGACACTTGTTCCGCTGAAAGGCTCCTCCTGGGCCATGAACAGATCATGAAGATCATCAATGAGTTCGGAGGGTAGGGGAGTTACGCCGAAATTAACAGAATTTACTTTCTCATACACAGCTTGTTGATATAGGGCCTCATCAATTTCCTCTCCCGGGAATTTCATTGAAAAGGTTTTGATTTCTGCCTCAGGTTTGACCTTTCTCATTGTTACAACAATCGATGAGGAATCGATGCCCCCGCTGAGACAGCTTCCCATAGGTACATTGCAGATAAGCGCCCTGTTGACGGCTTCTGTAAAAAGCTCTCTGATCCTTTTAGGATCATTGGCACCTTCTACTATCTTTTCTTTGATATCGTAGTAGCGTTTGATCTCCATTTTCCTGGACGAAAGGTCAAATATAAGGTTGTGGCTGGACGTGAGCCTTTTAATGCCTGTGAAAAAGGTATCCTCGCAGTGGTCTGTCAGGTTGAAGTAGAGATAGTCGAAAATTATGCCTCTGTTCTCCTTTCTTGGAATATCGTGCTCCAGGATGGCCTTGATCTCAGAGGAGAATATGAACCTTTCTCCGTCAAAATAGTAATATAACGGTTTTATGCCGAACCTGTCCCTGCTAAGGAAAAGGATATTCTCTATCTTATCATAGATACAGAAAGCCCACATTCCGTTGAAATGATGCACGCATTCTGTCCCGTATTCTTCGTAAGCATGCAGTATGACTTCCATATCATTCAGGCTTCTGAACCTGTGTCCTTTCCCGATAAGTTCTTCTCTTACCTCAGGGAAATTGTATATCCTGCCATTGTACGTTAACAATACTGTGTTGTCTTCATTGGATATGAATTGCAGATCATCCCCGGACGGGTCCAGAACTGCAAGTCTCCTGTGTCCAAGCGATACATGTTCATCTATATACGTTCCGTTCCCATCAGGTCCTCTGTGCTTGATCGATTCACACATTTTCCTGAGTAGTAACTCATCCTTCCAGTTAAATCCTATAACCCCACACATTTTACCACACTTAGATACTGTGTTTATTCCCTTATAAAAATTCCTAATTAATGTTCATATTTTATTTAAGGAAAATAAATTCGTTTTTACGAATACTTCACTACCCTATCCCGGAAATGCCTCACGGCAGCAACTTTAGAGCTCATACATAAGTTACAATGTTGCCGGATTCGTATATTTTATTATACTTATTCAGAGAGTCCCAGAGCTCTGTGTCCTCAGGGTAGTAATACTCCAGCAGTGATTCCATGGTTGGATTTGCAATAAATTGCCCGTCCTTGATCGTAGCTAATTTCAGGGGACGTTTGCTGAGTTCACCAGTCCTTATTAGTATCGTTTCCGTATTATTACTTCTAAGGAACTCCTTTTCATTCGGGTCCACTTCTAAGATGTTGACCTTTTCGATATATGATGATGTTTCCATATACCTGTGCGTTACAAAGTCTACCATTACCCTTCCCTCTGAAAAGCTACCTATGTGATCGAAACCGTCTACTTCTTCTTCAGTAAGATAGAATGTGTAGAATGGTCTTTTGACAATAGGATTGTCAGAAGCTACGAAGTCATTGGATACCGAAAGGAATGCCATGCAAATGAAGAGCACTATCATTATCCGTTTCGCATTCTTTTTCGATCTCATGTACGTAGTGTAAAAACCAAAGGCTGCAGCAATAACGATAAAAAGGAACGTATACTCGCCGAACCGTTCGATATTGAGATGCTCTCCTAATTTGCTGATGAGAAAACCGGGGCCCGGAAAAGATACGGCGGTTGCAAGCAGGCCCATCAGGCACATCATCTTTGCTGATTCTGATATATTTTCCCTTTTCATGGCTTCCAATGTTCCTATAAGTACGAAAAAGAGTATGGGTGAATATTGAAGATAGTTGAATAGTTCCTGCAGTGGTGCCGTAAGTATCGACTCGGTAGAAATACCACTTGGAGCAGTAGCCATAACATTTCGGATGACCTGGGTGAAAATATCAACAGATATGTATATCCAGTAACCGAAAGTTGCAGCAACGGCAAATGACAAATAATCGAAATCGGTCACCTTTTGGTCTTTGCTCACACTGTATATCTTCTCAAGTATGAACAAAAGTCCCAGTATGGCAATCACGAAAGGTATGGATGCCGTGTGATATGCGATGATGGCTACAGTCAGGAGAAGTGCCAGAAATGTCTTCCGTGTGTTCCTGTTGTACAGCAGGGTCAATACCAGCAGTATCTCAATGAATGATATGGTGCTTCTTGCAATTGCTGCCAACCCGTATTTCAGGATCTCGGGGTAGATAGCAACAAGTAATGCTGTTATAAGTGCCAGTTTCTCTTCCTTGAATATCTTGTTTGACAACAGGTAGGCAGCCGGCGGGATGAATGCGTATATTATGCCGTTTGTAAGATACATGATCTTATAGGCTGAGATATCCAGTGAAGTGACCATGAATATCGAAGCACCAAGGATGTGCCATAAAGGAAAAGCCGAATAAAGGTCGAAAGCATCGGTGATGCGTCCTCCTTCAACCAGTATCTCTATCATCCACGAGTGGAAAAAAGCGTCTGTCCTTTCGATAAAGAAAAAGTAGTTCAGGCTCACTCCCCAGATGACGTCGAGCATTAATATCATTATCTGGAAGAGGATTATCCATGATCGTTTCTGTGAACTTTTGAAGAACAGTATCTGCATCAATATGGTCAGGGCCATTATGGCGATAACCGCGTAGTAGCTGTATGGTCTGATCTGGTTGACCTTAAGCAGTACCAGGGATATGCTGAAGAATATGAAATAGGCGGAAAGGAATAATTTGAAATATTCTTCTTTCATCTCAGGAAGATAGCCTGTATTCCTGTTCTGCACCGCATATACAAGAGGTGCCAGAAGCATCGGAACCGCCAGGTAGGTGCCAAGGAGTGTCAGGTTTAGCTGTCCAATTAAGAATGGTATTATGAGGCCCACAAACGCCATCACATAGCTTCCAAACAAAACCAACCCGAAGGTCATCTTATACTTACTTTTCGAACCCCACACGTTAACAACCCCTAAACCACTATTATTTTAGTTTTTATTATATGATTTAAATCCATCCCTCTTTTCTTGAAATTCTAAGTGTTACCAATGTCAGGACTATATATGTTATCATCCATGCGTAGCCGAATCCCAGTATTCCGTATTTTGTGAGCAGGACATATGAAAGCCCGATCAGCATTGAAAACCTGATGAAATTGATCTTGATCAGGTCCTTTACCTTCATCTGCAGATTCAATATCGGTACAAAGAAATTATGCAGAGCTACAAAAAAGCTTGACAGAGCAAGAACATGAAGTAATGACAGAGATTCTACATAGTCCTGTCCAAATAGTCCCAGTATGGTAGCACCAAAGAAATATATGACAATTATGCTGGGCACCAGTAATATGAATACTGCTCCTCCTGACCTTATGAGGTTTCTTTTAAGACCTTCTCCGTAGCTGCCTTCGATGAAGAGCGAGGTGCTCATTGACATGGGTGCTATCCAGATGAGGCTGCTTATGGCAAATGCAATGTAGTAAAGGGCAGCTTCCTCTTTTCCAAGAAGGCCCAATATGATTGTCGGCATTATAAGCGAAGGACTTTCATACAGCAGGTTGGCAATGTAGTTTCCTGAAGAGAAAGTGAATGATTCTTTCAGGTATCCTTTGTCTATTTTAGCACTTATATTAGTTCTTTTACAAAGTAGGTGTAAGCTGAAGATGGTAGAAAATATGTATGTAATACCAATGGCTCCGAATATCCCGAAGTTGCCCAGGAATACAAGAGGCAGGAGCAGTGGGACCCTGACAGAAAGAACAAGGTTCTGCATAAAGAAGTCCTTTGTGTCCCTCAGGGCCTTGAAAGCTTCTCCACTCATAAAGAACATCGAGTTCGTCACAACCGTTAGCAGGAAGAACAGGGCATAGCCCGTTTTCTGCAGAAGGGATATGCTCTGGAGTACATCGTTCACTATCACCAGGTATATTGTCGCCACAAACGCAGATGCTATGGTAGTTATTACAATAGATGTGTTCAATACGTTCTCTTTTACGTTTATGTTTATAAATCGGATAAGTGAGAAATTGAAGCCCAGGCTTGAAATAAATACGATAAGTCCAAGAGAAGAGATCAATGCAGTGGCAACACCTACTTCCTCTGTAGGGTAGAGCCTGGCAGCTATCAGCCAGAACAGGAACCCTACCCCGACGTTCAATAACCTGCCAAATAGCAGGAACACCGAATTTCTGTAAAGCGGATCGTTCAGACTGATAAAAATGTCCTCGGTACTTATTGTACGCTTTTCTTTGACGAAATCTACTATTCCAGATCTTTTCATATATGTATCACTTAGAGGGTTAGACCCGATCTAAAGAATATCTGAATAAATCGTTGTTCATTATCAGAAACGGCTCTACGATTTATTGTATCATTCATTTTATTTACTGACCCAGTAATTGCATCGCATAGAAGATAATTACAGCTATGAACGCTATCATCAACGGCACAATACTCATTTCGAAGAATGAACCAAGATCCTGATTCCATTCATTGGATGTCTTCAGCAGTTTCCTGGAGGCAAGCAGAACTATTAGTGCAAGAGTTCCAAACACGCTGTAATCAGATAACCCATTGTTGATGCTCATGTTTATTGCTTCTGTTGCAGCATTGTTTGCTGAGCCTAGATTTATTAGAATACTCGGATGAATAAGCACCGCTAGCATTACTACCCACTCCAACTGTCATTGTCTATAAAGACAGATAACATTAGTCATTTAATGAACTTAACTTTTACTATCTGATCCAAATACTCAATGAATTCCCCGGACTGTTACAATGATGCAGAAAATATACAACAGGATTTTTCTTCTATATGATTCTGTTTTTGGTGATCAACAAAGGTCATCGTTTGACCGGCGCAGATGGTACATAACTTTTTATGGGCATTAATGTGCAATATTTATAAACTTTAAACTCTTATGGAATGTCGGAGTGGAAATTTAATGGGTATTAAAGAACGGGTACCTGTGGACATACAAATAGTGATTGCACTTGTGCTGCTCTCGGATATTTTCATATTTGTCCTGTCCCCGGGTGCAACCCTGATCCGTGCAGCGCTTGGTCTGCCACTGATATTATTCCTGCCGGGATATGTCCTGATAAGTGCTTTGTTCCCTGAGAAGGATGATCCTGGGGAATTGGAGCGCCTCACCTTGAGCCTGGGTCTTAGCATAGTTATTGTGCCTTTCATCGGTTTTGCTCTCAACTATAGTCCCTGGGGTATAACACTCGCTCCCATCGTGGTAATACTGTCCCTTTATATCCTGTTCATGTGCGCTGTCACATTTTTGCGGCGTCAGCAGTTGCCAGCAGGAAAGGAGTTTTCCATCAGTATGGCTTCGTTTTACAGGGATGTGGGACATGAGATCACATCAAGGAAGTCCGGCCTGGACCGAAAGTTGACAATAGTCCTTTTGATCTCTATTATTGTTACTACGGCGACGCTTACGTATGTACTGGTAACACCCGGGGAAGGGGAACAGTTCACGGAATTCTATGTGCTGGGCATGAATGGTAAAGCAGCTGATTATCCTACTGAGCTGAGAACAGGGGAAAGTGGCAATGTGCTGGTGGGCATTATGAACCACGAGGGTGAAGATGTGGACTATACATTGGAGCTTCGGCTGGACAACCGTTCTCTGCCTCTGAGCGGTGAGAATAAGAATATCGGTCTTGAAGATGAAGGCACATGGGAGGATACAATTACTTTCACTCCTCAGAACGAAGGTGAAAATATGAAACTACAATTCTTACTTTACAAGAATGAAGATCTTACTGTGCCTTATAGGGAACTTCATATGTGGATAAATGTGACGGGGACTTAATATGCAGTTCGAGGAAGAAAGTCTCAATGAAAGGAATTCCTACAACATGATGTCAAGATTCTCTTTCGATTCAGAGAGGTTAGTGGTATTTTTCATTCTGTTCATAGTACTTGCAGAGTTGCTACTTTTTGCAGGCAGATTAGAGGCAAGCCTCACAATTCATTTTTTGGCACTTATCGGGATAGCCTTCTCAACAGTATGGGTCAGAGACCGGACTATACTATACTCCCTGCAGGCACTGATGCTTTTGCCTCTGGTAAGGATAATCAACGTTTCAATGCCTCTTTCGGATGTGCCTGTATTCATTTATGTCAATATCTATGCCCCAATGCTGGTGCCTTTGTTCTTTTTGATAAGACATCAGAAATTATCAGCAAAGGACCTTGGTGTCACGTTTAAGAAAATGTATCTTTACATTCCTCTTTCAATCATAGTGGCTATCATTATTGCTGAGGGTGAGTACCTTGCCATAGGTCCCGGATATCTGGCTTTAGGTCTCTCAATGCAGGATATGGTTGGTCTCTCAATTCTTATTTTCCTGTTTGTGGGGCTTGTTGAAGAACTGATATTCAGGTCTATCCTCCAGACCAGACTTGAAGGTCTCTTTGGACTGAATGCAGGATTGATATTTGCCAGCGTGCTGTTCGGTATCATGCATTCCGGGTATGGTGTACCTGCTGAGATTCTGCTTACAACACTTGCAGGTTTTGTTCTGGGGTACATGTTCCAGAAGACACGCAGTCTCCCACTTGTGACACTGACTCATGGTTTTGCAAATATAATCCTCTTTGTGGTAATACCTGTCCTGGGGCCGGGAATGGGAATTTTCTGATGTGATGAGGACATTTCTATACAAAAAGTAATTATAAAATTTGCGAATATACATAAATGCATGCTTAAACACAAAGACCGCACCAAGTCAAACCTGTATGGTATCAAGGGTATGCAGAATGTCTATTCATGGCAGGGGCTTGCCATTCACTTCATGAATAGTTCCAGGGTTAACAAATGTGAAAGCTATGATTCCTGCATGTCGGATAAGAGATCCCATGCATGCTATTTTTCTGTAAAGAGGCAGGATGTGATCTATATGCTCCAATCTGAATTCAATGTGAGTATCAGTCTTGCTGAAAAACTGATAGACACCCTCATAGACATGGGAATAGCCAAGGCCCTGCGCTGCTACAAAGGAGGCAGTGCCTGTTTTGATGACGGCATGCGCATGATGGTCTTTGATGAGGACCTCTGAGTGCAATCAAAACTTTATTAAGCCAACAGGATAATCCTGCACCCATGTTTACGATTATCACAGGTGCGCAGTTTGGTGATGAAGGCAAGGGAAAGGTAGTTGACCTTATGTCCGGTGACTATGATCTGGTTGTCCGTTTCCAGGGAGGGGACAATGCAGGGCACACCGTGAAGGTAGGGGAGGATGTTTATAAGCTCCACCTCATTCCCTCGGGTTTTCTTCTTGATTCCAGGGTGCTTATCGGCCCGGGTACTGTAATGAACCCCGAGGTCCTGGTAAGGGAGATCGATATGCTTGCTGAGGGAGGCATTGAGCTCAGCCCGGAAAAACTCGGGATAGATGCCAAGACCAGCATCATAATGCCTTATCATATAGAACTGGATGGTCTCAGGGAGTCCAAAAGGGCAGAGAAGATAGGTACGACAAAACGTGGTATCGGTTTTGCTTATATTGACAAGGTTGCAAGGGATGAGGTCAAGATGGCTGACATTGCCGATGAAGCACGTCTGCTCCAAAGGCTTGCCGAACTTGCTCCTTCAAAGGAATCCGCCATAAAAGAACTTGATGGGAACCCTGGAATTGTGACCGATGAGCAACTGATAGGGAAATATGTTGAACTTGGAAAACGTCTTGCACCTTATATAACGGATGTGTCCTATGAGATCAACAAAGCACTGGAAGAAGGAAAGAACGTGCTTGCTGAAGGTGCACAGGGCACGCATCTCGATGTTATCCATGGTACCCAGAAGTTTGTGACATCATCATCAACGGTAGCCGGTTCCGCATGTGCGAACCTTGGTGTTGGTCCTACAAAGGTGGATGGCGTACTTGGAATAGTAAAGGCTTACATCACCCGCGTGGGAGAAGGGCCCCTGCCCACCGAGCTTACAGATGAGATCGGCAAGCAGATACAGGAAGTAGGTAAGGAATTTGGTACAACTACAGGCAGGTCAAGGCGCTGCGGCTGGTTCGACCTCCCTCTCCTGAAAAAAGCGATATATCTCAATGGTTACACATCTATTGCCCTGACAAAACTGGATGTCCTGTCAGATCTTGATCCTATAAGGGTGTGTGTTTCCTATGAACTGGACGGCCGTATACTGGAATATCCTCCGGAGGATACTACCGAACTTGCAAGCTGCAAACCTGTATATGAGGATCTGGCTGGCTGGGAGGATGACCTCACAGATGTCAAGAGTTTCGATGATCTGCCGCAGGCTGCGCAGAGTTATGTAATTTACCTTGAGAAGAGTATGGGTGTTCCTATAGAGTATGTGTCCGTGGGTCCTGCAAGGGAGCAGACCTTCAGAAAGGAAACGGGTAACTGATATTCTGCCGAAAAGCGTATATACTTCTCGGGAGTTAACAGAACAAACTCCAGCACGAACGAAACCAGATATTTCATTGAGTCCATGAAATTGATAATATCTTAAGTTACAAGGAGAATAAGATGACAACTGCATATGATGTTCCTGCAGCCGCTTTAATCAGTAAGGTGGCAGGGAAACTTAAAGAGAACGATAATGTTAATCCCCCTGAGTGGGCAGCATTTGTAAAGACCGGTGCACACAAGGAAATGCCGCCTGTTGACAGTGAATGGTGGTATATACGTTGCGCTGCTGTCCTCAGGACAGTATATAAAGAAGGGCCTATAGGTGTTGAAAGGCTACGCTCTGTGTATGGTGGCAAGAAAGATATGGGTTCCAGCCCTAACCATAAGGCAAAGGGAAGCGGATCCATTGCAAGGGTCGCACTCCAGCAGCTTGAAGCTGCAGGTCTTATACGCACCCTCAAGAGCGGTCGTGTTATGTCACCTCAGGGACAGTCACTGCTTGATAACAGTGCATATGAGGTCAAACAGGAACTGGTGGAGAAGATCCCGGGTCTTGCAAAGTACTAGGACCTGGTTTACCTGTTCAATAATACTAATAAGGATGTGCTACTAACATCTCTTTAAGCTAGGTGAGTTACATGGCAGATGATCTTGAAGAAATAAGAAGGAAAAGACTTGAACAGCTTCAGCAGCAACAAGCTTCCGAACAGCAGATGGGTGCAGGCGATATGCAGGCAGCTATGCAGCAGGAGCAGGCAAAGGCTGAAATGGAGGCAAAGAAGCAGGCAATCCTTCGGCAGATCCTGACCCCGGAAGCTCGTGAACGTCTGAGCACGTTGAGGATGTCCCGCAAAGAGATGGTAGAGCAGCTTGAATCTCAGTTGATAATGCTTGCCCAGAGTGGCAGGCTACAGTCCAAGATAGACGATGAGAAACTCAAACAGCTGCTGGTCCAGGTACAACCAAAAAAGCGTGAGCCAACCATTAAGCGTATGTGAGTTGGCCTTTGATGCAGGTCTCTGTTCTTTTCAGCGGAGGAAAGGACAGCTCCCTGGCAGCCATTCTGCTGGAGCCGTTCTTCGATGTCGAACTTGTGACATGCAGTTTTTCGGTGCTTCCTGTAGGGGAAATTGCCCGGGAAACGGCTGAAAGGCTTGGATTTGCACACAGGGTTGTCCAGCTGGAAAGGTCGGTGCTTGAAAAGGCTTATAGTCTTATCATTGAGGATGGTTTCCCGAAGAACGCTATAAACCTTGTACACGGTGCTGCGGTTGAAAAGCTGGCAATTGATGTGGATGTCGCTTATATCGCAGATGGAATAAGGCGGGATGACCGCGTTCCTGTCCTTGACATGTCCCTGATAAGGAGCATTGAGGATCGTTTCGGCGTGCATTATGTATCTCCTTTAAAGGGATACGGGCGTGCGGCTGTTAACGGACTTGTTGGCAGGTATCTGGTCATCGAGGAAGATCAGAGTGAGAACATCATCAAAGCTGATTACGAGACTGAATTACGGGAACTGATCAGGCAGAGGGACGGTCCGGAAAAGATCAAAGAGGTCTTTCCTGCACATATCCAATCCCATGTTATTGAACGAAAGAAGGTAAAACCCATAGGGTCGATACAGGCTGGCATACATGATTAAAGATTTATACAATGGTCATGTTATAGACTCAGACCTTAATCGGCACTTTATATAATAATTATAATCCATAATACAGGTGAGACAAGTGAGTCACAATACCAAAGGACAGAAAATGAGGCTGGCTAAAGCTCACAGGCAGAACCACAGGGTGCCTGTCTGGGCAATCGTCAAGACCAACAGGAAGGTCGTCGGCCACCCAAAGAGAAGACACTGGAGAAGAAGCAGTCTTGATGTGAAATAAGTAGGTGATGATTATGGCAGATGACGCAGTAAAAGAACAGATCTATACTATTCCTCTTCGCTCTGTAAAAGAAGTTGCAAGATGGAAAAGGGCTAGCAGGGCTGTTAAAGTTATAAGGGAATACCTTACAAAACACATGAAGGTAGAACCTGAGATGATCAAACTGGACAAGTCCCTCAATGAGAAACTCTGGGAACGTGGTTGTGAGAAACCACCATTATCTATCCGTGTAAGGGCTGCAAAGTTCGAGGACGGAGAGGTCCAGGCTGAACTTGCATAAGTTATATGAAACCTATCATCTACGACAAGATCATACGGTAGATAATGATACATACATTGAACATTAATGAAAGCCCCATCATCGGGGCTTTTGCAACCTGCACTGAGGATATTGCTCTGGTCACTCTGGGAACAAGGCCGGAAATCTGCAGATCACTTGAAGATGCGCTAAAGGTCCGTGTCATACCGACACTTGTCAATGGCAGCATTGTGGTAGGCTCTCTTTGCAGAGGTAATTCCAATGGCCTGCTCGTTTCCAGGCATGCAACCGTAAGGAATCTGGAAGAACTTGACGTTCCGGTATATGACCTTCCAAGTAAGTTGAATGCACTTGGTAATATAGTCCTTGCCAATGATTCTGCGGCTCTTGTACATCCTGAGATGAGCGACAGTTCAGTGGAAATGATTGCAAAAGCTCTGAAGGTAGATGTCAGAAAGGGAACTATCGGGGGCATCAGGACCGTAGGTATGGCAGGAGTTGCCACTAACAAGGGACTTCTTGTACATCCGAGAGCAAGCAGCGAAGAATTAGCACACCTGGAAGAACTCTTTGAACTTCCTGTAGATATCGGGACCAGTAACTTTGGTACACAAATGGTGGGTTCCGGTGTGGTCGCCAATTCAAAAGGCTATGTTGCAGGCTCACAGACAACAGGGCATGAACTTGGAAGAATAGAAGATGCGCTGGGTTTCTAAGATATATTTATTCGACACAGGTTACAGGTGATTTTATATGAAGACATTCCAGGTTAAAGGCACTTTCAAAGCAGGTATTGCATGGGAAAAGTTCACAAAGGAAGTTGAAAGCCAGAATGAGAAGAACGCTCTTGATAAAGTGTATTCTTTATTCGGAAGCAAACACGCTCTCAAAAGAAACTACGTCCGGATCGAAAGCATAACAGAGGCATGATCCACATGGCTGGTATGAATGAACAGGACCCCCGGGCACTTGTAATGCAGCACCGTGAGCTCCAGAAGCGCGCAGAGATGATCCAGCAGCAGATGACCATGGTAAAGATCTCTGCAGATGATTGTAATAAAGTCCTGACAACGATCGAAGAGCTTGCTAACGTTGAAGAGGGCACAGAGATGATGTTCCCGATAGGTTCCGGTTCATTTGTATATGCCAATATCGCCCGTGCCGATAGGATCGTAGTAGATATCGGCTCAGGTGTTTCCGTTGAACGTCCTCTCAAGGATGCCAAAGAGATTATGGAGAAACGTAAAGCAGATCTTGAGAAGGCATATGAGAACATGAACGCCTCCCTGGCACAGGTCTCTCAGCAGATGCAGACCATCGAAGCTTTTGTTTCCAGACAGCAGCAGGCCCAGGGACAGGTTCCACGGTGATCTTTTCTATTTTTATTCATCTGCAGGTTTGGTCAAGTGTTCAATAAACTCAAATCAAAACTCAGTGGCTTCAAAGAGAAGCTTGGAAGTAAGATCGATGAGAAGGCCGTAGAGGTAGGACCTGAAGATGCAGAAGTCGAAGAAGTAACTACATCAGTCGAAGAGGCGGGGATATCAGAACCTGAGTTCCCGGAAACTTCGGCAGAGCCTGCCGTAAGTGAAGCTGCCGTTCAGGAAACCCGGGCAGCTCCGCTTGAAACAGCTGCAGAGGCTCAGGTAACCTCTCTTCCTGAAGTGGGAGAAGAAGGGTCAGAAGAACCTTCCGAAACAAAACCCGGGAAAAAGTCCTTCTGGAGAAGAGGCCCGGAAAAGGAAGAAGAAGTTGAAACTCCGAAAGCAGAACCCGTGGCCGAGAAAGCTAAAAAGACCGGTTTCGCGCAGAAGGCCAAAGCCCTCATGTTCGAGCGTGAGTTCATTCTTGAAGAAGATGATTTGGAAGAGCCCCTGTGGGAGCTTGAGATGGCCCTTCTTGAAAGTGACATCGCTTTATCGGTCTCTGAAGCCATCGTAGAGTCTGTCAGGAACCAGCTGGTAGGTACGAGGCGTCGCATAGGCAAGAACACGGATGCTATCGTTGAAAGTGCACTCAAGAATGCCATATTCGAAGTTATGAGTGCCAATATCTTTGATTTTGATGATTACATAAAGGATGCTGAAAAACCTGTACATATCGTCTTTGTAGGTATAAACGGTACTGGTAAGACAACATCCATTGCAAAGCTTGCAAAGCGCCTGAAAGACCATGGCTACTCGGTGGTTGTCGCGGCAGGCGATACTTTCAGGGCCGGAGCAATAGACCAGCTTGCTATTCATGCAAGCAAGGTCGGCGTAAAAATAATCAAACACCAGGAGCAGGGCGACCCCGCTGCTGTGATCTATGATGCGGTGCAACATGCAAAAGCTAATCGGGTCGATGTGGTACTTTCAGATACTGCAGGACGTATGCACACCAACATCAACCTCATGGAGCAGCTAAAGAAGGTTTGCCGTGTGAGTTCTCCTGATCTCCTGATCTTCGTTGACGAGGCAGTGGCAGGTAATGATGCTGTAGAGCGTGCTTCTCAGTTCAATGAAGCTGTTCCGATAGATGGTTCCATCCTCACCAAAACAGATGCTGACGCAAAGGGCGGTGCAGCAATTTCAATTGCCTATATTACAGGCAAACCCATACTTTTCCTGGGAATGGGTCAGGGATATGATGACCTGCAAAAGTTCGATCCGCAATGGTTCGTTGACCAGTTATTTGCGGATTGAAACCTGCAGAATGACCCACTTCCTTTTTTCCTTATTTATTCTATTTTCTGCAACTCTGTTTAAGCCCAGATGCAAGTTCTTCTATCCTTTCGTTCACATTGTCGCCCGAAGCGATGATGTTAACGAATGCAGAACCAACAATAACAGCATCAGCCCCTGCTTTAATAACTTCAGCAGCCTGTTCTTTGCTGGAAATGCCAAAACCGACAGCCTTTGGGACATCAGTGTGGATACGTCCAAGTATATTCTTTGTAGATCCTGCCACGTCCACTCTCTCGCCGGTAACGCCAAGTCTTGAGACGATGTAGACAAAACCGGAAGTCTTCTCCAATGTATTCTTCATCCTTGATTCTGTTGTAACAGGTGTGATGAGGAATATAAGGTCGACACCATTCTTCTTACAGGCTTCATGCAGCTCATCGGATTCCTCTGCCGGAAGGTCCGGTACGATTATCCCGGTGATTCCGGATTTGGCACAGTCCCTTGCAAACTTTTCAGTTCCTCTCTTGTATATCAGGTTATAATATGTCATGCAGACAAGAGGAACATTTTCCTTAATGGATGCGGCCATTTCAAAGTAGATGTCCGGGTTCATGCCTGCTTCCAGGGCACGGGTGGATGCGGCCTGGATCGTAGGTCCGTCTGCAACGGGGTCGGAGAACGGAAGTCCCAGCTCTACAATATCCGCACCGCCTTTGACAAGTGCATGTACTATTTCTTTGGTAGCTTCAGCTGAAGGGTCGCCTGCACACACATAAGCGATCAGGGCTTTCTCCTTCTTTTTCTCAAGTTCGGCGAATTTATCTGCAATTCTCACAGGCAAGCCTCCTTTTCTTCTTTTACCTCTTCTTCCTTCAATTTGAATACTGATTCAAGGTCCTTGTCTCCTCTTCCTGATAGGTTGATGACCACAAGGTTTCCCAGTTCTCCTGTTTTTGCCATTTTCATTACATATGCTATCGCATGTGATGATTCCAGTGCAGGGATTATTCCCTCAAGCCTGCTCAGCTCGTAGAATGCTTCCAGTGCCTCATCGTCACTCACATTGCATGGTTTTATCCTGCCGATATCCGCAAGGTAAGCAAGTTCCGGTCCCACACCTGAATAATCAAGACCTGCGGAAACTGAGCTTGATTCGAGTATCTGTCCATACTTGTCCTGGAGTATGAGCGTATGTGCACCCTGCAGGATTCCTTCCTCACCGACGCACAGAGAAGCCGAATGCAAAGCCTCCTTCTCTGTAGTCTTCAGCTCTTTTCCTCCTGCTTCGACCGGAAAGAGTTTGACTTCCTTATCATCAATAAATGGATGGAATATTCCCATTGCATTGCTTCCGCCACCCGCGCAGGCAACTATGGAATCAGGATAGCGTCCTTCCTTTTCCATTATCTGTTCCTTGACCTCCTTTCCGATCACGCTCTGGAAATCACGTACTATCATCGGATATGGGTGCGGGCCCACCACAGAACCTATGAGGTAATGTGTATTTTCTACATTAGTGACCCAGTCCCGGAGAGCTTCGTTGATGGCATCCTTCAGTGTCTTAGAACCAGATTCAACAGCATTGACCCTGCAGCCCATGAGTTCCATCCTGTAAACATTCATATGCTGGCGCAGGACATCTTTTGCCCCCATGTAGACCTCAGCTTCAAATCCCATATTAGCCGCAGCCATAGCAGTTGCGGTTCCATGTTGTCCTGCCCCGGTTTCAGCAATGATACGTTCCTTGCCCATGTATTTGGCCAGAAGTGCCTGCCCCAGGGTGTTGTTCAGCTTATGGGCGCCGCCATGTACAAGATCCTCTCTTTTAAGGTAGATCTTGATGCCGTATTTTTTACTGAGATTCTTCGCAAAATAGAGGGGAGTCTCCCTGCCTGCGAAATCCTTCATATAATAATCAAGTTCTGCAAGGAATTCGGGTTCATCCTTATATCGTTCATACGCTTCTTCTAACTCCGTAAGTGCCGGCATCAGCACTTCGGGAACGAACTGCCCTCCAAATTTACCATACATAGATCTTTTCATAATCTTCCTCCATCTCTTTTACTGATCAAGTGCATCTACTAGTTCCTTCGTTTTGGCGTATATCTCTCCACTTTTGATGATCGAAGTCCCAACAAGTACTGCATCAGCTCCAGCCGCAATCACTTTTCTGATGTCATCTATACTCTGAATTCCGCTTTCGCTTATGATGATGTGGTATGAGCCATTGTTCCTATCAAATTCCTTTATGACCGGGGCAAGCCTGAGGGTAGTAGCCAGGTCGATCTCCAGGGTACTGAGATTGCGGTTATTGATGCCGATCAGTCTTGTCTTGGTTTTGAGAGCTTCTTTCAGCTCTTTCTCATCGTGGACCTCTACAAGTGGCTCAAATCCCTTTGCGATGGCCATATCTGCCATTTGATCAAGATCGTTTCCAAGTATGCCTGCTATTAGTAATATAAGGTCACTCTCCACTTCATTGAACTGGGCCTTATTGATTATGAAGTCCTTGCGCAATACCGGAAGGGTAACATTTCTCCTGACAGCTTCGAGGTTACTTATCGATCCATGGAAAAACTCGGGTTCAGTAAGTACTGATATTGCAACGGCACCAGCCTTTTCCATTTCGCTGGCTATCAGTGCAGCATCGTCAGGCAGGATGTCTCTCAATTTCTTCCCCGGGGATGCGGGTTTGACCTCCGCCAGGACTGCTACCTTATTTTTAGATCTCTTTTCTTTAATTGCATTGACAATATCTCTCTCTTCTGCTCCTCCTTTTTCTGTTATTCCCAGTTCATCTTCTGGTTCTATTTGCAGTATCCTCTTTTCAGTAGACTTGACTATATCATTTATAACTGAATGCATCAAATAACCACTTTTGTCCTTCAATGTACAAAAACGTACATGAATACCAATATATTTAAAAATAGCGGTGTAGGGTATTTTTTATTGATTAGACCTTGTTCTCTCCCAGACGGGGGGGATTCGTATTAAGGATTCCCACTTTTATCTTTTAGGAAGAGCTCTATGTTGGGGTCTATCAGTTCTGAATACTGCATCTCCTTCATCTGTTGCTGTATGCCTAGCCTTTCCTGCACTGTAATTGGTGGGAAGTATGCGAGGTAGGCAAGCACAGTGCCCAAAAGGACAAACAGTCTTGAAAACACCTGCATCACATCTATAATTGCAATAACATCAGTGAGCATGAAGTCGAACACAAAAGAGATTGCCACAAGGGGCAGGACCGTTCGGTACCTGATGCGTTTTGGTATCCTCTGCAGCAAAATGAGCAATAACAAACCCAGTATCATTGATGTGGGTATGACAAAAAGACCCATAAGGTAAATGTGTATGGCAATCTTGCTGTTTATACTGAAAAGTGAAGCCCATTCAGTAACTGCCGGACCCACGATACCATTCTGGTACAGGAATGCAAGATATGCAGCGCCAAGTAAAGTGAATATCAATGAAAGGTATTCGCCTGTCTTCTTGCTTCCGGTGATTATGTACATTATGAAGAAGACCAGGGGCACTGAAACAAAGGCAAAGGGTACGGCTGCAATAAAATAAAGTATCGCATCCATTTCCATATTACCTTGGTAGGCAGCTATTGTCCTGATGGACGTTGGCAGGTAGGTAAGTCCTACAAGCGTCCAGAAAACAACAAGTGAAAGAAGTGCAGGTCTGCTGTTCTCACTATACTGCTCATTTTTTGCGAAAAGTACCCATGCAAAGGCAATTGATGAGATGCCAATGGCAAAGCAGATCGTGCTGTTCAATAGAAGTCCTGCACTCATTTTTCCTCAATTGTTTATTTGATCTTTTATATTTATATATTTCTATTGTGTAATTGTGACAAGTTTGTTGTTTGAGATTTCCAACCAAATATTATTTATATATCAATTTGTTATATAATAATTAAATACATATTTTTGTATTTATAGGAGGATTGTACATGAAAGCAAACAAAACATTATTTATGAAAAGAGATACTCGTGCCCAGGTGGGTATCGGCACTCTAATTATTTTCATTGCCATGGTGCTGGTAGCTGCCGTTGCAGCCGCGGTGCTCATCCAGACATCCGGTGTGCTGCAGCAGAAAGCCCAGTCAACCGGTAAACAGGCAACCCAGGAAGTATCATCCAACCTGATGGTCAAGAACATCGAAGGTGTGCGTGCAAAAGACACAGCTACAACCATGTCCAGCACGATCGACCTGCTCAAACTCAAGGTTGGTCTGAATGTCGGAAGTTCTCCGGTAGATGTTAATCAGGTAATTGTTTCAATCACTGATGGAACAACAGCTAACAACCTGGTCTATGCAGGAAACACTAAGTCCTATGCATCCACTGGTTCAAGCAACGGAAATATGAGTGGCTTCAGTTCAAGCAGTGCTGCAACAAATCTGCAAAAACTACTGACTGCTAATACTACAGTTAGTACAGCGTTCAATAACTCGGATCACTATTATACTGTAGAGAAAGTTCGTGATGAGGATTCATCTTTCTCCCAGAGCAACCCTGTGATGAACACTGGTGACCTGATCCTTATATACATTGCAACCACTTCAACGACGGCAGCAAATACGGGTTATAATTATGTGGCCACTACTGACACGTCATCTGGTCTTGTGACCTCAGGTCTCAACCTTGTTCCAAGGACTACGGTGAACATTGTGCTGACGCCGGAGTCAGGTGCGGCTACAACAGCGGACTTCGTGACCCCGTCTTCATACGGTGTAAAAGAGACTGTCCAACTGTATCCATAAGGAGTTGATATTGTGAAAGCAAATAAAACATTCTCAATGAAAAAGAATGACCGTGCCCAGGTGGGTATCGGTACCCTTATCATTTTCATAGCCATGGTGCTGGTAGCTGCCGTTGCAGCCGCGGTGCTCATCCAGACATCCGGTGTGCTGCAGCAGAAAGCCCAGTCAACCGGTAAACAGGCAACCCAGGAAGTATCATCCAACCTGATGGTCAAGAACATTGAAGGTATAAGGGCAAAATCCTCATCAACAAGCATGGCAGCAAACATCTCTCTATTAAAACTCAAAGTCGGATTGAACGTCGGAAGTTCTCCGGTGGACGTAAATCAGGTTGTGATCTCTATAACTGACGGTACGACGACAAATAACCTGATCTATGCAAACAACGATAAGACCTACGGTGTGGCAATGGAGAACTTTTCAGGCTCTTCAACTGCTGCTCAGAACCTGTATAATCTGACGACTGCAACTCAGACCACTCCTGGTAATAATGGAAAGTATTTCTTTACGGTTGAAAAGATACGTGACGAGGATGCGTCGTTCAGTCAGTTAAAACCTGTAATGAACACCGGTGATCTTGTCACATTCTATATTTCTACAGTTGCTGCAGGAGATACCTCTTATACTGGCATAGGTACAACAAATACAAGCGGGAATCAGGACGACACTGGCCTGGTAATTGCTCCGAGGACATCGGTCAATATTGTACTGACTCCTGAATCAGGTGCAGCCACAAGTGCAGACTTCGTGACATCTTCTTCATACGGTGTAAAAGAGACTGTCCAACTGTATCCATAAGGTAATTGTGTTAAATGCACCAATTACCTTATTTCCATTTTTTTGCATCTTCGTTCTTTCTCGTTTTCTCTATAGCTATAACTTACAACTTATTAAGAAGAAACTTGCATATTGACATTCCATCATTGATGCTGCAGCTGAGCTGCTGTACTTTTCTGGATGGTCAGAAGTCATGGTCAATTACGACCTTCAGGCAAATGATTTTCAACTCATTACAAAAGAATGCAAAGGTGCAATCAAGGGCTTAAAGAAATAGGGCTGCAGTTATCTTTTCGTCTCTGAAGCCTCGTGTTGGGTATACAACGGATGGTAATTCTACAAGTATTTTGTAGAAACCAGTTTCTGCGTTTTCAAAAAAGAGCAGGACGTACCAAAAACAATTATGATCGGGACTTCTATTTCTTCATCAGGGCATCCTTTCAATGATCTCTTCCATTCTTTTGTTCTTCTTGTAGAATGCAGTTGTGTCCTTCAGGAAATTGGATGCAGTGACGCCTTTATCTGTTATTATATATCCGCCTCTTTTGACCTTCTCGGCAAGCCCTTCAAGCTGGAAAACGGTTTTCATCTTGCTTCCTATACTGCCTTTATCCGCAAACCTGTCAGTGTACTCTCTGATCTCAGAGAACTCCGTTATCTTGCCCTCGTTCTTGCCAAGCACCCTGAGTATGAGTCGGTACTGTATATCTCCGGGGCCCTGGTGAACGCCCAGTGACTGGTAAAAGCAGGCTACTTCCTGCTCGAGTTTGACATCGATCTCTTCAGACATCGCTATCATCCTCTTCTTCTATCTCGTCTTCATCGCACATTTCATATTGGTTCTTCCTTATCCCCAGTTTTTCCTGAAGTGTCATGGGGGGAAAGTATGCAAGGAACGCCTGGACTGTACCTATAAGGACAAATATCCTCGCTGCAAGTTGCATTACGTCTACAAGAGTGATCATGTCCGTCAGCATGAAATCGAAAACAAAAGATATTGCCACAAGGGGCAGGGCTGTTCTATATCGAAGCCTTTTCGGCATTTTTTGCAGAAATATCAGGAACAGTAGCCCTATTATCATTGCTGTGGGTATTACAAAGAGTCCTATGAGGTATATGCTGATCGCGACATCGCTATTGATTGTGAAAATAGATGAAAATTGAGTTATTGCAGGTCCGATTACTCCATTAGAATATAAGAATATTAAATATGCAGTACCAAGCAATACAAATATCAGTGAAATATAGGCACTGATTTTCTGTTCTCCTATAATGACATACAAAATGAAAAATACAAGAGGGACCGCGACAAAAGAGAAAGGTACTGCTGCGAGGTTATACATGAGAACATCAAGTTGGTAATTATTCATGTAAGCAGCAATCATCCTTATAGTAGTGGGAAGGTATGTAAGGCCTACAAGAGACCATAGGACAACCAGGGACCATAATGCAGGTTTGCTTTTATCACTATGTTCTGAATCACTGCGAGCGAGTACCCATGCAAAGGTGAAAGAAGAAATAGTTATTGCAAAACATATTGTTGCATTCACTAATAGGCCTACATTTGTCATATGTCCTCATGTTAAATTTTTATTATTTCATTTTATATTAATATTCTTATGGTACAAAAAGATATTTGTTTGCCGTTTGAGATTTCCAACCAAATACTATTTATATATTAATCTATTATATATTTAATAAATACATATTTTTGTATTTATAGGAGGATTGTACATGAAAGCAAACAAAACATTATTTATGAAAAGAGATACTCGTGCCCAGGTGGGTATCGGCACTCTAATTATTTTCATTGCCATGGTGCTGGTAG
>JAWSUM010000019.1:0-35792 GCA_033549165.1 Methanolobus sp. | reverse complement strand
CATATGCCCTTGAGTATCGCAAGGAAACCGAAAAATACAACAAGAACACTGATGATGTTCCTGAACAACGGCAGGAGTTCGTCGTCCATTTGAGTGTCGGTCTTTTTCACAAGGACGGAAAAGACATGTTCGAAAAGTATCTTATTGATCTGAAGAAGCGATAATATCCAGATGACACCAAGGATAGTGAAAAGGATAGCTGCAATGAACTCGATTGCAACGTTTCCCATATATACGGTTTCTGCGGCTACGAAGAATCCGATCAGGACAACGGTAAAGAAGATGGGTTTTTTAAGCGTGGAGACGATCAGGTCGTCACCTTCATACTTTGTCCGGGATGCATAGTGCAGGAACACTTTCTCAAAGACAATATCAGCCACGAAAGCTACTACTACTGAAGCGACCAGTATTGCGATTGCTGCGGACAGGTTCGATTGGAACGTTCCAAGCGGATACCCTGCGACCTCGGATATGTAGATGGGGATACTCTCATTCAGGAACATGGCACAAAGTGCGATTGTTTAATATATAAATTTTTCATCCAGATTATAACAAAAGAATGAAATAATAATCAGGGAATAAAGACAGCAATGAAAAAAGAGGAGCAGATAACTTCGAGAAGATGGACAATGCAGGGAGTAAAAGAAACGGACCCAAAAAGAAAGATGCATTTTTTCGATCTTGCTCTTGAACTTGACCCATACGATGTTGTGGCTTTGAACAACAAAGGCATGCTCCATCACAAAAAAGGTGAGTTCGAAGAAGCGGTCAGATGCTATGATAGAATACTCATTCCAGGGAACCTGTCAAAACCTGCTTCTGTATTGTACAACAAGAGCCTTGCTTTGAGATCTATGAAGAAGTACGAAGCAGCACTCAACTTCACAAAAGAAGCACTCAAACATGACCCGGATCATGATAAGGCAAAGAAGCTACAGGAAGAGATACTGGGTTTGACAGGAACACACAAAGGTTCTGCAGGGAAGAAAACAGTCATACCGCCTCACAAACTTGCCGTGAACATTGCCTACACTGAATGGCAGCCCCCTGCTGTAAGCACACTCCTTGCCCATGCTATGAAATGCAGCCAGAGAGAGATCAAGTACCACAAAGGTTTCGGGGAAGATCTCATCAAGGAAAAGTCAATACAGGACAAGCTCCTGGAACATTCTTATTGCTGCAGTACCTGTTCATTCCAGGAAAATAATGTGTGCAAACACCCGGAAACAAAAGGAATGGCAGTTTCGAATACTGCCATCTGCAGGCATTTCAAGCCTCAAAAAGGAATATGAAAGCAAAAATGGGAGTATTCAGATAACTCCAAGTGCTGTAAGGCGGTCTGGCAGGTAGGTATCTGTGACAAAGTCAAGACCCTTTCCTGCGAAGGCCTGCTGTTCAGCCTTTTTGTTGATATCAAGTTGAAGGTTGATCTGCTCCTTCCAGTACTCACTTTCAAACCTCGGATCTGATAATTCACTTCTCAAAGCACTTACGTCCTTATCCGTCAGCTTGTCGGTGGAAAGCTCGTACTCTACAATGTCAGACGGCTGGACCCCAATAAAGTGGGCACCCGGAGTTGCCATATGCTCCGAGAGGTGAGCACTCTTTATCGCACCATAGGCCACCGAGGCGAATATACGATATGACCAGGGGTCACCATCAGTGAATACCGTAACGGGTATATTCAGCTCGTCGTTCAT
This sequence comes from Methanolobus sp., assembly GCA_033549165.1. Taxonomy (GTDB): domain Archaea; phylum Halobacteriota; class Methanosarcinia; order Methanosarcinales; family Methanosarcinaceae; genus Methanolobus. The sequence goes on along the minus strand of JAWSUM010000019.1, from coordinate 34,092 downwards.
ACGTTTTATAAGGCGTCTTGTAGACCTTGCAGGCTGACCTTTCAGGTGGACCAGTATCGCATTGAACTTCTCATCAAAACCGTTCTCTATTAACCTCGCGTACATACCACCAGTCTCAACGGCAATGATGAGATCCGCATCATGATCAAGGAACTCGATGTTCTCGACATTGAATGGGATCTGATAACCGCTCTCCCCGATATCTTCCTGGCAGTGTATCACCCTGTCACCCCGGTTCGTTTGCTCACGTATCCTTATTGGACCGAACATTGTCGCTCCATCCTCTTCCGGACGCATGTGGAAATACTCCCTCTGCAGGCCGGAAATGATCTCCAGATCCTCGATAAGCCGGTCACTCTCGGGCTGCTCGCGGAATTTGGCAATATCCCAGTTCTCAGAGATATAATACAGTTCCCTCAATGTTGAACCACGGTTCTGCCCGAGGTGATTCTTAACTATGAAATCCACAACATGAGTGGTCTTTAAGAGCTGGAAAGCCCCTTTCACGGTCTTGGCACTTCTTTCGGTTTCCCTGTCACCATATACCCATACATCACTTTCATCACAGTACTCGATGTTCTTCTTTGTGCGTGTAGGAAGATTGACAGACGGCACAGACCCTTCCAGGAACTGGTTGTAAAGGTTCTCGGCCATCCCTAAGAGACGGTTCTTTGCAATTCCGTCGTGCTCTTTTTTCTGTTCTGATAATTTTCCTGCCATTTATCTCATCCCTTTATTGCCTTTGCACCGGTCACAAGTTCCTCATCAAGCCCTTCCACTATCAGTAAAGGCAGGCGGGATATTTCGTTCTCCTCAAGAGTTGCTACAGAATACTTTATGACTTTGGATGAACCCGGAGAGACACTTATCTTCCATACATGGTCGTAATCACTGCCCATGGATATGACCTTGGGCTCAGGGACCGCCCCCTCTATTTTGAACGGCAACATATCATGGATATTGAATTCATACTTCTTCGATGAATAATTCTTAACACGTATGGCAATTTTAGCACTGGCATCGCCATTGCCGTTGCTCTCAATTATCCTGTCGACCAGCAGGTTGCCCATAACCTTTGCAACTACAGGGTTTATGTCAGGGACTTCCCTTTCAAGTGTCACAGCAAGCTTCTGGGCCATCTTTGGAAGGACCTTTTTGATTATTATCTCCTTCTCACGGCGTTTTTTCAGTGAATCCTGCTTGCTCAAAAAGCGACTGAGCTTTCTTGAAACCTCTTTTATTGCCAGCTCGATCTCATCCTTGATCTCAGGAATCTCTGCAATAGCATCCTTTGATTCCGAAGTGAATGGGACATTGGTAGAGGCCACGTGAACCAGAATGACAACCGGGCCGCTCGGGATTCCTCCACCTGGCTGATTGAGTCCGTACTGTTTCCATTTGACGGACTCGATGGCATGTGTTGTCACACAGCCACCCTGCTGGTAAAGCAGAGGGACCCTGTTGGCAAAACGCATGATATCGATGCGGTCATCCTTGTGAAGTTCACCACCGTACGCAATACCCACCTCTACAATGAAGGGATTTCCGGAGAATACCGAAGGAGAGCGGGTTGTCGTTGCTATGAAATCCACACTGAACTCCTTTTCAAGCCCTTTATAGATGAGTTCTTCCCCTATGGGAGAAAGACAGTCTGTCGGCGGAGCCATTATCTTTACTTTGGAGAACGCATCAAGGAGTTTTCTTGCCTGGTCCCTGTTGAGTTCATGCGGGCCCATATCAGGATCAAGACCTGAAGCCTTGCATATCTCCTCTGCAGTCAGGTGACCGATCTTAGAGAAGGAATAACGTAAAAAAGGAGACAGTTTCTGGCGTTCGGTGTACCGGAGCATTTTCATTAATGTTCCCAGCTCGATGCCATGAGGATGCGGAAGGATCTCGTTTGCAGGAACCGGCATCTTATCCGTAGCCCTCTCAAAGATCTCCTCATTCCCGTCAGGCTCTACCAGTCTGATCCTGGCATGAGGATTCACGATCGCAGTAGCTTTGAGATATTCATATATCGACTGTCTCCTGCCTTTGACATAGGAAGCTTCCATTTCCAGCTCTATGCGCGTCCCATGGGGACGATCCCAGTCTACAACACGGTCCATCAGGATCTCAGGCTCATTGGTACTGGTATTTATCATCAGTTCATAATTATGTGCCGGCTTACCGGGATCGATCTTGGAGATGATCTTTGCCGGATGCCCGGATGTAAGTTGCGCATAAAGGACAGATGCAGAGATTCCTATACCCTGCTGTCCACGGCTCTGTTTCAGTGCATGGAACCTTGAACCGTAAAGTAGTTTTGCAAATACCTTGGGAATCTGCTCCTTCACAATACCAGGTCCATTGTCTTCGACAATGATTACAACGTTGTCCTTTCCGGCACGTTCGATGTGGAGCAGGATGTCCGGCAGGATCTCTGATTCTTCACAGGCATCAAGGGAGTTATCGACAGCCTCCTTGACGGTTGTTATGAGACTGCGGGGTGCGGAATCAAAACCCAGTATCTGTCGGTTCTTCTCAAAGAATTCGGCGACACTAATGGATTTCTGACTTTTTGCGAGTTCTTCTGCAATGGGGGTTACCATAAAGATATCATCCTTTTTATGTTGCTAAGAACATCAGAGTAATCAGATAAATAAATAACGTGGAAAATATAAATTTATTTTTAAGATCATTTCAGTTCTGCGCCGACAATTGTCTGGGTCGCGGTCACATCGTCCGTTTCACGTATGTCATCAACGATATTGTTGAGACGTCCAAGATCGTCAACCTCGATTATAACTACAAAGTCATACTCTCCAAAGACGTGATATATATCCTTTATACCCTCGATCCTGCTAAGTTCGTTGTATGCAGCCCTTTCCTTTCCGGGCAAAACATTTACCATAGTTACTCCGATTACCATTTGATCACCGACAGGTGAGTGGGCAACAAGATATTTATTAGTTTCTTTTAAAAAAATAAGGCACTTCGGGTGTGCGAAAGTTGAACAGGAAAAAAGGATGAAAAGTATGAAATAAACAGTGCCAAGAAACCTATTTCAATGCCACTACAATCATCATCATTATGATGAGTGCCAAAACAAATATATACCATACAAACATTCTATAAATTAGATGAGCGGGTTATCCTCTTTTTGACAATAACCCCCCACTCCCCAACCCGCTCATACTCCACTAAAATCCCATTTCTGAATTTTCATATAGCGTGAGCACATAAAAAATACTTGTGTCAAGATCATCCACACAGATCTTACAGGTATGAACTATTTTTCTCGTATGAAACAGGAGATCAAAAACCGAAGCAATACACTAATCATACTATGCATACTTACTATTCAGCTTACACGAAAATAGAAATGTGCTAAGTATAATTTACACATCGTAAACATGGCAAATATCTGATAGTACAGATAAATGTGATATGTTCTGGCCTAGCAGCCTAGAAATCGAACAAAGTCTTTTGGGGCTTCCTTTGAACCGGTTTCTTTTCGGATACAACTTTTTCAGGAATGACAATCTTATCTTCGGATTGTGCATCAAGAGCAGGAATGGCATCCAAGCTCAACTGGTCAGGTCCTTTCTTTGGAGCCTTTTCTGCAGGCTTGGTAAAGAACTCAACCTCTGACGATGTATTCGGACGCAGCTGCTGGGCATTGTCGTATATTTCCTGAAGTTTTTTTGTCAGTTTCTTGCTTCCTTTCATCTGCACCATTTCATCAATATCAAGATTAAGCGCAGCCACCACATCAACAGCATAGTCGTCATCATCAAGCAGAGTGGAATAGATCGAAGTCAGTTCCATACGGGAGTATTTCATGGATTCATTGCAATGAGCGCCCACCTTTGCAGCAATATTATCCCGCATGTTCCTTTTGGAGCGTATCTGACCCATCCTGCGCCACAGGGAAGGAGACTGGTATTTCACAAAACCACCCCTTATTTTCGACTTAGAGACCACGGTACCGCCCGTCATAAGCACACTGGCATACCTCCACATCCTGTAGTTCTGCCTCCTGCGGACACGCCCGAGGAACCGGTCGGCCCTTGAGATGTATGAATAGGCATCCACTATATCAGGAGTCAGTTTTTCCTCACCCTTGCCGGTATACTGATGAGGCAAGTTCTCATCTATCCAGTGGATCAGATCCTCCGGAGTCTCATCAAGAGTGTAAGTGGCATCCAGGGCAGACTTGACGCTCTTTCCCTTGAATATCTTCCCGACAACCTTGAAGACAGACTCCTTATTATCACGCTCTGCAGTTGATATATCCTCGATATTTATCTCCGTGCGTCCCATGGAGACTGCCTGGAGGTCATTGACTGCGCTCCTGAAATCCCCGTCCGCGTTCTCAGCGATCTTTTCAATGACACCGATACCGCACATGACACCTTCATTTCTTGCGATCTCCTTGAGAGCAGGGACCATGGAACGTGTTTGTATGGAATTGAACTTGATCTCCTGGCAGAGTGCCCTTAACGAAGAGGATATGCCATAGAGATCGTTGGCTATCAAAACTATCGGCTGGCTGGTTTCCCTGATGACGTTGATTATTGCACGTGAACCGCCACGGTCGCTGTTTCCGTGCAGATTGTCCGCCTCATCAAGGATAATCAGCCTTTTTCCGGACACTCCGGTTAACGTGCGCATCTGGGACGCGGAGCCTGCCACCTTTTCGATAACACCGGCGGTCCTCTGGTCACTTGCATTGAGTTCGATGACCTCCCAGCTGAAATCCATGGCAAGTGCATGGGCAGATGATGTCTTGCCAATACCGGCCGGACCCTGCAGAATAACTGCCTTTACATCAGGAACGCCATGGATCCACTTCTCAGCCCAATTGCGCAGTTCTTCAACAGGTTTTTTGTGACCTACTACATCAGCAAGTGTCCTTGGTCGATACTTTTCTGCCCATTCCATACTCACAGTCATAAGAGATCATTATCCGATATTCAGGAAAAGTAATTAATGTTTGCACATCTTTGTCTGTTCTAATTGATATTACTAATGGTAGGTATTCATACATGGGATCAAAAAGTACCAAGGGCCTGCTTGAGATAATAGAACAAAAAGCATTACAAAACAGAGCAAGGGTTGCCATAGGGGTCAGGGACCCTACTCCCAAGATGCTGAAGAGTGCAAAGGATGCCCAGGATGCAGGATATGCCCATGTTGTCCTGATAGGAGATAAGCGGGAGATCGAGGCGGTAGGAACCGATCTGGAGGTTATTGGCACAAATGATCCGGAAAAAGTGCTGGGAGAACTTCTAAGGTCCAGGTATGTCGATGCAGCAGTCAGAGGAACTGCCAGGGCATCCGGAACACTTTCAAACCTTAAGAAAGCACTGAACCAGGACCAGCTCCACAGGATCGCATTGCTGTTGACCAATGAAGGAAAACCGTTCTTTATTGCACCCGTGGGCATAGATGAAGGGAATGACCTTGCAGACAAAATAGCTTTTATACGGCTTGGTGTTGAACATATCCGCAGGTTTGGCATAGAACCGGTCGTAGGTGTACTTTCAGGAGGAAGACTTGGCGACCTTGGCAGGAATTCACGAGTGGACCAGACACTTGCTGAAGGGGATTTCATAGTGAACAGGATAAGGGAGATGGGCATCGAGGCAAAGCATCACACTATACTCATAGAGGATGCTATCAAGGAAGCGAACTTCATCCTGGCTCCTGACGGCATATCAGGAAACCTGATCTTCAGAACATTAGTATTCCTCGGAGGCGGGGACGGCATGGGAGCTCCGGTCCTGATGAATGACCATGTATTTGTGGACACTTCAAGGGTTGGAGGGCATTATACGAAAGCCATCATGCTTGCAAGTGCCCTTGTGGACAAGAGCGGACACAGAAATGCAACTGATGTATGATGCCAGCAAAGAATGCCAGTATTTCAGCAGGAGATCCAATTAGAGTATCGATCAGGTACCAAGATGCTGCATAATTATATTAACCTAAAATGCATTCATTTTCAAGGACGAGACCTTTTGAAAAGGATTTTCAGCAAACCACGTTAAGGCACTGCCAGACAAAAAGGGAATGATGGACATGGAAGCTGTACTGATAAAAGCACAAAATATTTCTTCGGCATGGTCACAACTCATCTACGAGATATACAAAAATGGAGAGGAGCATAAACCGGATTATAATACGATGACAAAACGGGTTCATGCAACCATCCAGATAAAGGATGTCAATAGCAACCAAGTGAATCCTGCAGTTCCTTTCGGCGAGAACCTGATCGAGAAATACAAAGAAGAGCTCACCGAGGAGTATGCCGACTGGTACATCTCACTCCCGGATGATGATAAAAGGAAATTCGATTACTGTTATGCAAAACAGCTCTTCAGATACGGGGAGACGGCCTACAATACCCTCAGTGAGAATGTGGCCAACCTTCGCCCAGGTTCAAGGAGACATGTGGGAGTGCTTTGGGAGAATGAGGTCCATATCCCTAAATTTGAGGACCAGCCCTGCTGGATAGCGTACAAGGTAGAACTCATCAATGAAACACAGGCAAGATTGTACATACTGTACCGCTCCTGGGACGCATTCGGCGGATTCCCTGCAAATATACCAGCAATAGTAGAGGGAGTCAAAAAAGTGTTCAGGGAACAGAATCTGCCCTATGAGATCGAATCTCTGATCGCAACCGGCTGGGATACACACATCTATGATGCAGATCTGCAGGCAGTTGAAAAGATATTCAAGGCCAACGAACTCTGCCCATTATGTAAGTGCATCACACCCAAACATTCGTTTATTTCTACAACCAGAGGAAAGGCATGTCCGGAGTGTAAGAAGTCCATGTGACCTTACACTTATTGCACAACCTTTGATGTACATTAACAAATATGCATATTCTAACATCTATTTTTTAATACGTGTTTTTGAACATGTTCAATCCAATTGCAGCATCCTGCTTTTTTAAACTTCTTCTGAAATATATTTCCATTAACTATATATGTATGATGTATGCATACATACGTATGTTCACAATAGATTCAACACCTGACGAGAGATTGCAATGAAACGCCTGACTATCAGCATGTCTGACGAGCTTTTTGATAAACTGGACAGCATAGAGAACAAAAGCCTGTTCATCCGGAAACTGATCGAAAGAGAACTAGATATGCTTGACAGTATACAGGACATTGATAGCAGCATACCATGGGAACGGGACATTGCAGCCCTTAAAGGAAACATTGACGAGCTTTTTACCAAATTATCAGATATCGAAAAACAACTGAATACCAGGGTCATGCAGGAGATTCCCACCGAGGCCCAGTCTTGCCTGATTCAAACGAACCATGACGAACAACCAGGGACCTTAGAGATAAATAGTTCGGGACTTTCAGAACCTGCGATCTTTGAACATGAGGAGACAGGCCAGAATCCTTTTGCTAATGATAATATCGAACATCAGCCAGAAATATCTGATGAAAAAATCCCCGTCGTTCCTGAACAGATACAAGAGGACAAATACTCATTTTTGATCCAGGGAGAAACTCCCATGGACCCTCAACCCCGGTCCCCGATGGAATATGAAGAAGAGGACGCCCTTGTTTTACTCGAAACTGAACCTGCATCAGAGATAATTAAAGCGGACCCTCTGCCGGAGCTTGAACCACCAGAGAAAGCACAACAGGAACAAGCATTTGTAATGCCGGAACTAAAACAACCTGTAGAAACCCAACAGGAACAAGCATTTGTAATGCCAGAGCTGGAACATCCAGTGGAAACCCAACAGGAACAAGCATTTGTAATGCCAGAGCTGGAACATCCAGTGGAAACCCAACAGGAACCGGCATTTGTAATGCCGGAGCTAAAGCCCCCTGTTGAGACTACGGATAGCACCCAGGCACCTGTACCAGGTCCAAACCCACCTTTTGAGATCGCTGAGAATGAACCGTTCGTAATGCCCGAGCTTAGTGCACCCGAGGGAGCGGAACAGGCCCCGTCATTCATGTCGGAAATGAAGCCACCATTTGAGAACACAGACCAGCCATTTACAATGCCTGATCTGAAAACACCGGCTGGAACTGAAGAAGCCGGGACCTTCAAATTACCGGAATTGCAACCTGAAACAGTATCACCACTGAAGATGACAGAGCAGCAAAATGCCCCGGTGATGGAAAAACAGCCATTGTTCAAAATACACAACATTGATCCACCCCGGCAGGAGGAGAAACTACCGCCATTTGTTGCACCTGCTTTTGATACTCAACCGGAAAATGCGCAGGCTCCGCCTTTTGAGATCCCGGCGCAGAAAACCAATCCACCGGCACAACAACCTCCGATGAGACAGCCTGTAAAAGATACGACAATGGAAGCACCTGCAAGGAATAGCAGTTCAAAGCCGGACAAGCTTGGAAGTAACATACTTATGTACATGCCGCATGGTGCAAAAGTCAAAAAGGACATTATAAAGAGCCTGATATCAAAAAAGTTCTCAGAGAATGAGATCGAGGTAAAGATATCTGAACTTGTATCGGCAGGTGTGCTAAAGCTTGCAGCTGAAAACGAAAATCAATATCTTATACGTCCTTAGGTTAAAGGACCCTCTGTTCAGGATTTCTCTCCGAGAAGGTCGGCGTTACAGCGCATCTGATGCAAACATTTCTTGAGAGGTCATAGCACCGGTCACAAACCAGTCTGCCACACAGCATGCAGGTATGCATTTTTGCCGCCCAGCCACATATAGAGCAAAGGCCTGTCCGTTCCATAGGTTGATTTTGTAAACTCAAGTTTGAAATAGTTGTTGCATACAATCACCAAAATATCAACGGAATTAAAAAAGAAAGGGATAAGAGCTTTTAAGACCCTGTACCCTTTGATCCAGCATCTATTCTATGATGGCACCCTTGCTTGCTGAGCTTACGAACTTCCTGTACCTGGCAAGATAACCGGTAACAGGCTTTTCCACAGGTACAAAGGAAGCCCTGCGTTTAGCAAGCTCTTCTTCGGATACCTTCAGATCAAGCTTTCTGGCAGGGATATCTATCTCGATGATGTCACCCTCTTCCACAAGACCTATGGGGCCACCTTCCTGCGCTTCAGGAGAGATATGACCTATACAGGGACCTCTTGTACCTCCTGAGAACCTGCCATCGGTCACAAGGGCAACAGAATCGATCAGGCCCATACCGGCTATTGCCGAGGTAGGGGAAAGCATCTCACGCATACCGGGACCACCTTTGGGGCCTTCATAGCGGATAACCACGACATCCCCGGCAACGATCCTCTTGCCAAGAATGGCTTCCATTGCAGCCTCCTCGCTATCGAAGACACGTGCAGGACCGCTGTGCTTCAGCATCTTCGGGTCAACTGCCGCCTGCTTGACAACAGAGCCGTCAGGTGCGAGACTACCTTTCAGGACTGCAATACCACCCTGTTCATGAATGGGATCATCAAGTGTGCGTATAACCTCAGCATTCATTTTAGGGTTCACGATAACCAGTTCGTCAAGATTCTCAGCTACCGTCTTACCGTTGACAGTCCTCTGGTTAAGGTTCAGCCTTGTCCTCAGACGTTGCATTATAGCCTGTATACCACCTGCCCTTTCAAAATCGAGCATGTAATGGACACCGCCCGGTTTCAGGGATACTATGTGTGGCGTAATCCTGCTGAGCCGGTCAAAGGCATCAAGAGACAGCTCAAGCCCGAAAGCGTGTGCAACTGCCGGCAGGTGAAGTGTCGTATTGGTACTGCCACCGATTGCCATGTCAACCATGATGGCATTCTCGAATGATTCTATGGTGACTATCTTGCGAGGAGCGATGTCTTCATACACCATGGAAACGATGCGCTCACCTGACTGCTTTGCAAGACGTATCTTCTTGGCATCTACCGCATGGGCTGTGGCACATCCCGGAAGACTGAGGCCAAGAGCTTCGGTCATGCAGGCCATTGTGTTGGCAGTATACATACCTGCACATGATCCTGCACCAGTACAGGAGCAGTCTTCAAGAAGTTTTAGTTTTTCCTCGGAAACCTTTTCTGCCTGGCATTCGCCAACTCCTTCAAAGACGGAAATGAGGTCGCGATATTCGTCATCAACGTAACCCGGGACCATAGGACCTCCGGTCACAACTATAGTAGGGATATTAAGGGTACCTGACGCCATAAGGTGTCCGGGAGTGATCTTGTCACATGCCGTGATCATAACCATCCCATCGAGCTGATGCCCCTGCAGGACAAGTTCGATGGAATCCTCGATAGCCTCACGGCTCGGGAGAGAATATTTCATTCCCTCATGCCCCATTGCTATTCCGTCACAGATACCAATGGTATGGAACTCGAAGGGAACACCGCCCGCACTGCGTATTCCTGCTTTTACTGCCTCTGCGATCTTGTCAAGATGAATGTGCCCCGGTATAAGTTCGTTCCATGAGTTGACAACTGCGATGAACGGTTTTTCCATTTCCGAATCAGTCAACCCGGTTGCTTTCAAAAGTGAACGGTTTGGTGCACGTTCGAATCCTTTCTTGGTCTTGTCACTTCTCATTGAAGAACCTCTTATAGTAGTGTCTAATCTACTAGTAGTAATAGAAAAGGGAATATATAATAAGTGTGTGCGGTATCGCAGACATAATTCGCATACTTGTATGAACCTCCGGATTGCACACAAATGATTAACAATCATAAACAACACACCACCTTTACATACATAATACGAAAGATAGTACATGTATGATTCGACCTTATTTTGTATGAAACGTCCTGGTTGCCCTTCAAGAGCATATTCACAGTCACAAAGAACAAATAAGGGATCGACCAAGAACATCCCTGTAAGTTACATGCCCCATAGAGGATTAGATTCAAGGGGGCGCAGAACAGAGAATGATGAATTGGGAACTTGCAGGGATATTCAAAAGTACAAGCATATAGGACATTGTGCATACAAGAACACACCTAATTGATTGAATGTTTACAAACATATATCATACAAAATACATATCATGATGAATGAGCACGCTATAATCGTTGACGGATACGTGGATGAACCTGCATGTTTCGGAGTTCCGCCATATATCTCACCCTACATCAGATACATTGCAGGAGCCATCCTGGAAAGAGGATTCCCTGAAGGGAACATACATTACTTCACAATCGATTCGATCCGCGAATCCCCCTCCAGTGTATCGGAGATGATAAAACGAGCGAAAATAGTAGTAGTGGTTTCCGGAATGACAGTTCCCGGCAAATACCTTCGTTCAACGCCCATCAGCCCTGGCGAAATTGAAAATATCTTCAGCGCAACTGCAGGAATCAAGGTCCTGGGAGGACCAATACGCCTCGGATTCAGCAAAGAAGGAGGAAAGACAGCAAATTTGCTGGGGATTCGGGATGAGAGTGTCCTGATATCACAGGCAGATATTGAAGCTTTTGCATATGATATCCTGGATAAGGATGAAGCAGGAACAAATGCCAATATCCCCGATCATCGGTACAGGTCCGTGGAAGAGATAGGACGCTGGGGCAAGAAGGGGGCATTCATTATCAAAAAACACCCGGATTACCCCCGAGTGGTGTGTGAGATCGAGACTTACAGAGGTTGTGGACGCAGAAAACACTGTTCGTTCTGCACCGAACCATTCTATGGTGCTTCAGATTACAGACCTGTTAAGGATGTTGTTTCCGAGGTATCAGCCCTTTACGAGAATGGGGCAAGGTATTTCAGAATAGGAAGACAGCCAGACATCCTCAGCTACCATGCAAAGGACACTGGCGGAGATACACCCCGACCGGAACCGGAAACACTGTTAGCTTTATATAAAGGCATACGACAGGTGGCTCCTGCACTCAAGGTACTGCACATGGATAATGCAAACCCTGCGACCATAGCTGCATATCCGGATGAATGCAGAGAGATGCTCAGGACCATAGTGAAATATCATACGTCAGGAGACGTCGCCGCGCTGGGAATGGAAAGTGCCGATCCCGATGTAATTAAAGCCAATGACCTGAAAGCCATGCCGGATGATGTATTCCGGGCCATCAGTCTTATCAATGAAATAGGAAAAGGAAGAGGTTCTAACGGGATGCCGGAACTTCTCCCAGGCATTAATTTCGTGCATGGACTCAAAGGAGAGACAAAGCAGACCTTTGAGCTCAACTATGGTTTCCTGAAAAAGGTGCTTGATTCGGATCTGCTCGTCAGGAGGATAAACATCCGGCAGGTCATGGCTTTCCCAAGAACTCCAATGTACGGTCATGACGAACTTGTTGCGAGGAACAAAAAATTGTTCCTTAAGTACAAGGAAAAGATCAGGAAGGAAATCGACCTGCCAATGCTCAGGAAACTTGTTCCTGCGGGTACTGTCCTGAAAGATGTGCTTTGCGAGATCAATGATGGGAACATCTGTTTTGGACGGCAGATGGGATCCTACCCATTGCTTGTGGGAATTCCTGCGAATATGTCGCTTGGCAAGTTCATAGACATAACAGTAACAAGACATGGACAACGATCGATCACAGGAATACCTTTCCCCCTGGATATCAACCAGGCGCCTCTCCAGTTCATACAGGAGTTGCCAGGCATTGGGAAAAAGCAAGCGGTAATTATCCGTAGCAAAGCACCATTTGATAATGAAAAGGATTTCCGGGAAAAAGTTGAGAATGCTGAGCAACTGCTGGGATATCTTGATATCGACTAATTGAAAAAGCAAGGGACCAGTCCTTTATTCCAATAGTCCTATAAACCCCATTCATATCACTCAAGCATTTCATAAATTTCATTTAGTGTTTGCTTCTGCTCTAAACGGATATATAGCATGAAAATCTAATTCAGCATGGGGAGTTGCTCCATGGATATGCAGAAGAAATATTTCCATATCCGGAGATGACCCGCTGTTCAAGGGGTAAAATAGAATGGTATTATTCATAGACAAGCATGAAATGGGATCGATCACACCAGAAAAACTTCACGAATTGGTGAACGAACCTAAAGATGAATTCGGAGTTTTACATAAGGAGCTTCTTTATAACAAAGATGAGGACACTGTCATGTGCATCCTGGATGCGCCAAGCAAGGAAGCGGTCATGAAACACCATGAAAAATACGGTATAAAACCGGACTGGACCTATGAAGTCAAGTCTGCCAAGGATTAATGGAATGGGTCTAAAAGAAAAAATCACACAATTTAATCCTATTTTCTTTTCTATTTATGATGCAAACTATCTGCCCTTGCATCCTTCATCCAGGAAACTACCTGAGGAATTTCTTCATGAATTCCGTATCCTTCAATATCTTGAAACTGACAAAGCTACCTACGATGAGGTTCATATAGAAGGTCAGCGCCCTCCAGGCAACAACAGTGATACCTAAGAGCGAAGAACTTACGAATACAGAGAATATAGTTGTAGCACCAAACTCTGCAACCCCGCTGGCCCCGGGTGTTGCAGGTATCGCCATAAGGGTCACTACCAGCACCTGGGAAGCGAAGACTACCAGAGGATTTGGATACTGATTCAGACCCAGGAGAATGACGTAAAGAAGGGAAAATTCGATCACCCAGAACAGGATTGTATACATCACTCCGATCAGAAGGCCTTTTCTCTCCTCTTTAAAGAAGACGGCAATACTATCGTGAAAATGCCCAAGTTCCGAATCGACCTTTTCCAGTACTCCTTCAAGTTTTGCATCTGTCTTTGTGCCAACAAAGGGAGCTACTTTCCTCACAATCAAATGAATGACCTTCTTTGTATGCTCTGGACGCCATATAGCGTATAACGACAGGAAGAGAATTCCAAGCAGGAACAATTCCGCCAGCACAAGCAGAACATCAAAGGCAGAATCATCCAATATCTTGCTGAAAACATATATTGAAACGGGAGCAAGGGACAATATAAATATCCCGTCCAGGACCCTTTCTCCGATGACTACCGCTGATGCCTCTCCAAGAGGCATTTTGTCTGTGTGCAAAAGGTGTATCCGCACAGGCTCCCCTCCAAGAGAAGAAGGAGTAATAGACGCTGCAAGTGAACTGGATGTTACGACCTCAATGGACCTTAGAAGGCCTACATTGTGCCCAAGTGCCCTGCAAAGACCCTGCACCCGTGCACCCCACACCATATATGATAAAGCATGCAGACAGATCCCGAGAAGAATGAATTCAAACCTTATACTTAACAATGCATCTACTGTTTCGGAATCAAATGTCAATACAACAACAAGAAGTCCCGAAATGAAACTTATAAACAAGGATATCAGAAGCCATTTATTCACCTTGTTCATAAAAACCCGACCGATTATGCAAACATATCTGAAGGATCAGACGTAGGATTCGTTAATTAAGTCCTCTTTAACATTCGTGCCTGCCTCGATCACAATCTCAGGCCATATGCGTGTATTGGAATGAACTGTGACATTTTCGCCCATTAAAGCACCCGGCCCGATGACAGTACCGTTTTCAAGGCTACAGTTGTCACCTACTTTTGCCCCGTTATCAATTATAGAACCGGAGACATTACAGTTTCTACCAATAGTAACGTCATTGAATATATATGAAGAAAGTATCCTTGACTCACTATTGATCACACAATTGGAGCCGATGGTAGTATACGGACCTATCAGTACATTGTCACCAATGACAGTGTTCTCGCCTATAACGATAGGGCCAACAATAGCTGAATTGGAACCAACTGAAACATTATGTCCAAGCTGAAGCGGACCTGTGATACGTGCATCTTTTGTAGTGAACTGGCCGACAATGCTCGTTCCGGGAAGTGCTTCCAGCATCCAGCGCTGCGCCTGCCGGTAAGCCGCAGCATTTCCGACATCTGTCCATTTGCCACGTGCAAGTAAGCCGCTGATCTTCAAATTCCTTTTAAGCATGTCAGGAAATAGATCCTTTGCAAAATCATATTTGGTATTGGCAGGTATCATATCGAATATCCCCGGATCACATACATAGATCCCCGTGCTTGCAAGATTGCTGAATATTTCACCAGGACCTGGTTTCTCCAGAAAACGGTGAATCCTGTTATTCACATCCATATCTGCTATACCGAACTCCCGGGGATCGTCAATGGAAAGAAGACCTATGGTCACAAGGGCATCGGTCATCTCATGAAACCTGTACATTTCCCTGAGATTGAGATTCAGCACATGGTCCCCTCCCAGAATTATGAAAGGCTCATCATGAAGATACTTCTCCGCATTCTTTACTCCGCCAGCAGTACCCAGTTTTTCCTTTTCATAAACATAATCTATGTGCACCCCGAAAATACGACCATCCCCGAGTTCTTCTTCGATCTTGTCAGCCATATATCCAAGAGTTATCACGATATCGTTGAACCCTTCCTTGGATAAATGTTCTATCAGATGCACAACTGAAGGTTTATTCAATATAGGAATGCTTGGCTTTGGTCTTGCGAATGTCAAAGGACGCAGCCTTGTACCTTCCCCTCCGCACATAATACAGGCTTTCATGCTTGTTTATGACGCACTGTTGGTTTAAATCTTTAGCGATTAATTGCTTGTGTCATATTACCGGGCCGCGGAGATAACGAGAACATCCTGTTCATCCTGAATCACGATCTCGATCTCACCATTGTACTCATCAACGATTCCCTGTATCTGTACAATATCATCTTCATTGACCTTTGAGTCGACTTCTTTTGCACCATTACCAGAGGGGATGAAAACCTTTACTGCCCCTGAACCGGAATCGACTGTCAGCAAAAGATGATTACCGGTATAAGTAAAATATTTGGATACCACAGTTCCTTCAAGCATTACCTTTTCGCCGATTCCCGAAGAACTGGAAAAACCAGCCACACCCGGAGCAGTATCCGAAAAGAGAAAAACATAAGCAATGGAGAGGGAAAGAAAGACCATTGCCAAGAGGATAACTACGACCTTCTCTTCCTTTTCCATATACACCACTGCTCGTTCAGGAAACACTGCTATTGTTTTCTTCTATCGAGACGATATCTATTGTGAAGATCAGGGTTTCCCCGGCCAGCGGATGATTGCAGTCAAGAGTAACGTTCGTTTCTGAAACATTGGTAATGGTACATGGACTACCCTGGACAGCTATAACTTCTCCGACCACGGGAGTGATGTTGGCACTCTCGAACTGCTCGACCGGAACATCTACAACCATATCTGAATTGTATTCCCCGTAAGCTTGCTCAGGAGGGATCTCCACTGTTTTTTCCTCACCTACAGTCATACCTATGACAGCTTCATCGAACCCCTGTATCGTCTGGTTTGAGCCCACTACAAAACTAAAGGGTTCATAATTCCGAGCAGGGTTATACAATCCTTCGTCCTTTGCAACCTGTTCAATGGATGTGTCAAAAACAGTGCCGTCCTCCAGTTCACCGATGTAGTCCACAGTTACATTGTCCCCGGGCTCTACAACCTGTGAAGTATCATTCGTGCTCCCACCATTCAATGAGGTGCAACCGCTAGCAAAAATTGTTAAGATCAAAATTACTAATAAAATCCGTTTCATTGATTCACCCTAGGTTATATTGAAGGAACAGCTTTATTGCTGTAACCCCTGTGACAAAGATGTTCTTGATGTGAGAACTGCAACTTATCACTCAACATATAAAAATTTAATTAAGATTGTCTAACAAATTGACAATTTGCGTATGCCAAAAAACTTAAATCAAGTACTTAGCATAAATTGCATTGAAGCGACATACAAAAAACTGCGAACTGGTACGACCCATTGTTCAAACAATTATTATGCAGGTTCTATTTTAACTGTATTTTGTGTCTTTATCTCTACCCAACGGGATGAACTGAAATGCAAATGGTTGGAAAAAAAGTATTCCATACTTTGAAAAAAACAATCATCCGATATTCTAGCATAGCATTCATTTCAGTTTTACTTTTCTCTTCATCTGCAAAAGACCCGGAGATCCGTGAGAAAACAGACAATGATACATTTCCAGGACCTCCTGAAGAAAGAAATCTAAGAAGAAAATATAAGATACAGGAAGCATTGTCCAGGATAGCTTCAATTTTTGCCTATCCCGAGGACATTGATATGGCTATCGATGAAGCTCTTCGGGGAGTGGGAGAATTGTGTAATGCGAGCAGAAGCTACCTTTTCCTGTTCCATGAAGAAGAGGCCATCATGGACAACACCCATGAATGGTGCGCTGAAGACGTAGAACCCCAGATGCAAAATCTTCAGAACCTGCCCATGGAGATGTTCCCCTGGTGGTGCAGCAAGCTCAGGGAAGGAGAACTCATCCACATCAAAGATGTCTCATCCCTTCCTGTAGAAGCTTCTGCAGAAAAAAAAACTTTCGAACAACATGGCATTAGATCGATTTTATCGCTCCCTGTCATTATTGAGGGGAAACTGAAAGGTTTTATCGGGCTCGACAACGTTAAAGAGACAGGGGAATGGGAACCGGAAGATATCGATAGCCTGTTCACTGTCAGCAATTTAATGACAATAGCCTTGAAAAGCGAACGGATGGAAAAGGAGATGATGTTGGCAAAATTCTCTGTAGATCATTCTGACACCCCTACATTCTGGTTTGATGATGAATGCCAATTGTTCAATGCCAACCAGGCTGGCTGCAATTTACTCGGATATTCCTGTGAAGAACTGCTCAGAATGCGTATGTGCGACATCGATGTCAGTGGAAAAGATATGCTCGGGGAAATAAAATCTAAAGGGTCCCTGAATTTTGAATCTGTTTTCAGAAAAAAGGACAACACCGAATTTCCCGTAGAGATTTTCATAGATCACCTGAACTTTAAAGACGAAGAATGTTATTTTTGCTTTGTAAAGGACATTTCCAAAAGAAAAGTAATGGAAAATTCCCTTAGAGAAAGAGCCGAACATTTGATGAATATAATCGATCTGTCCCCGATACCAACAATGATAGCATCTGATGATCGGGCAATCCTACACCTGAATAAGAGCTTCATTGAAACTTTCCAATATGACCTGAACGATATACCGGATATAGAACACTGGTTCAGGCATTCGCTCCAGAGCGAAGAAGAGAGAGAGAAAGCACGTAAGAGCTGTGCTTCTACAATGGAACAAAGAGTGCCCGGAGTTAATCCATACGAGTGGAAAGTGCACCGTAAGAATGGGAAAGCCATGGTGGTTGACGTCAGATACTCAGCAGTGGAAAATGAACATATATTCATGTTCCATGATCTGACCAGACAGAAAAAAATAGAAGATATACTACGTCTCAATGAATCCAGACTGGAGGCACTACTGGAACTTAACAGAAAAAAGAGCCTTTCCTGTAATGAGATCGCTGATTTTGCCCTTGAAAAAGGAGTCGAGCTTACCCAAAGCAGAATCGGCTATATTGCTTTTCTTGAAGAAGAGGAAGCTGTCCTTACCATAGATTCATGGTCAGAAGAAGTGGGCAGAGTATGCAGAACAAAAGAGTGCCCAAAGATATTCCTGTTGAAGGATACAGGCCTGTGGGGCGAAGTTGTAAGGCAGAGAAAAGCAATTGTCCTCAATGACTATGCTTCTCCTTCACCTCTGAAAAAAGGATACCCTGAAAGGCATGTCGAGCTTAAACGTACCCTGAATGTCCCTATTTTTGATGGTGACATAATAGTGGGTGTTGCAGGTGTTGCCAATAAGGAAAGTGACTATGACCAATCCGATATACACCAGTTAATGTTGTTGATGGAAGGCATGTGGGAAATAATAGAACATATCAGATCAGACGAGAAACTCAGGAACTCTACTCTGGAACTTGCAAAACTCAACGAGGAACTCCGTCAGCTCAATGATGAAATGAAATATGTGGATGAGATCAAGAATAACTTTCTTGCAAACGTAAGCCATGAACTGAGAACCCCGCTTATGCCCATCGTAGGATATAGCGGGTTATTATCTGAGGAGTATTTCGGAGAATTGAACAACAAGCAAAAAGAGATACTAAAAACAGTGATACGTAACAGTGAACACTTGAAGCGTCTTATCGATTCACTGCTCTACCTGAACTCCCTGCAGACAAAGGAATTCAATTATGAACGTGACGCTTTGCAACTTAGCGAGGTAATAGACAAAGCTATATCCATCATTTCCATCGAGAACAGTGATTCGGGAAAAAGTGTCAACGTAGAAATACCTGGAACACTTCCTCTGATATATGCTGATAAAGACTATATTGCCGAACTTTTCATCCATTTACTGAACAATGCGTTCAAATTCACGCCTGATGACGGGATAATAACCATATATTCAGAAGAGGACAGGGAATTCGTCCATATAACCATTGCAGACAACGGAGTTGGTATCAACAAGGAAAAACTTGCAAAGATATTCGACGTATTCTTCCAGGGAGATAGCTCGAAAACACGCAAATATGGAGGAACCGGCATCGGACTCCACATGTGTAAGAAAATAGTAGAGGATCACGGAGGCGAGATCCGGATCGAAAGTGAAGAAGGGTCCGGTACTGCCGTGCATCTGAAGTTTCCTATTTATACAGAAGCAGAGTAAAACAATGATTGAAGAAAAGTGGCAAGTATGAGTGGACTGGTCGGGAATTGAACCCGAGGCCTCTACCATGCCAAGGTAGCGATCTTCCCCTGATCTACCAGCCCAGTATTGAGCACATAAAATCATTATCTCAAATAAAGTTGTCGCTACAAAAAAGCACCCTTGCACACACATTAGAAAAAATATCAATAAAGCTTGTGCAAGTGAGCGAAATATTAAAGTACCTGTATGCGTATTTGGAGTGTCGCGTGATGAACACCATCATCATCTGACATGAAAATCGCATTGGGCCCGTAGCTTAGCTAGGTGGAGCGCACGGCTGATAACCGTGAGGTCCTGAGTTCGAATCTCAGCGGGCCCATAAATATTCCTGGCCTTTTTGAGAATTTTTTACAAATTATTTATTTAACATAACTCATTTTAAATGCCTACCCTGCCAATCATGATGAAAAAGACTGTGGTACGGCTGGATGTTCTCAGCAGGTGCCCGCTAATCTGCCCCAGGAATATACCAGAATACTCAATCAGTTCGGGCATGGATTGAATTTCAAGCCGAGAGGTTAAGATAAAAAAGAAGAAAGAACTTTTACTTACTTATTGGTTATATGTTATTGTATTGACAGTGCCCTCTTCATCCACCATGGTCATCGTGCCGTCTTTCATGCTCATCTCACTGACAAGCTTGCCGCTTGCATCAAAATACTTCCAGCTGAAGACCTCACCATCTTCTGACCACATATACTGCATCCTGGAAAACTCTTCTTCCGGATCGTTGGATTCGAATTCTGCCTTGCACATCTCAACCCCGTCAACTACCTCTTTTCCAGTAATTACCATGGAAACCTGCTCACCGGTAGTGGGGTTTGATGATGCCCATGAGGTACCGACAGGGCACCAGTCACCTTCAGCAGTTGTGGTTACTTCCACCGTTTGTCCATCTTCTGTTTCATAAGTGGTGCTATCCTTATCGCCACAGCCGGAAGCGGCCACAGCTATAAACAACATAACAATTATCAACATTTTAAGTTTCATAAGAATCCTCACTTTCCGATTTTTTTACTGGAATATAAGGATAGCGATTTTATTCTTCCATCAGACGAAGAAATATCATTAGTTCCAATCCAGGTAATTATTTTGTGCACAAGTAGGTTGCCATAAATCCATCCTGGTAATGAGACTCTTCTATACTGAAACCTGCTCTTTCGATCAATCCTTCCATTACCCAGTCTAAAGTGGAGAACTCTTCCCTGATATGGACTATCATTTCACCGACAATGTCATCTTTTGCTTCTTCCGGGATGTTTTCCAGGATCTTAGAGAAGAACGGGTCATAGTCGTCAATTTCCGATGAGAACACAACATCTTTCAGGAATAATTTCCCGTCATCCTTCAGCATGGAGTTGATGCGCTTTAATGCAATGAGTTTCCAGAAATCCGGAAGGTGATGCAATACCAGTTGAGTGACTGCCGTATCAAACAATTCACCTTCAGGTTCATATGTCAGGAAACCCCCATGGACGAATTGTATATTGTCCCTGTTTTTTGACCTTGCTTTTTTCTGTGCGAACTCAAGCATGCCCGGAGAAATGTCCAGGGCAACAACATGCCTGCAATGCTTTGAAAGCTCAATTGAGATTTCACCGGTGCCACACCCGATCTCCAGAACATCATTTCCAGGCTGAAGATCAATTTGTCTGCACATAGTTTCTACTTCATTTCCTATATCCCGTATCTTCAGCATTTTTTGGTCATAAGCCAGGATCTCCTCTTCTTTTGTGTAATCTGTTCCGATCTGGGTGAATTCATTGTAGTACCAATCTGGTAATTCTCGCATAATTTTCCTCCTCCTGCATTCTTAGGGAAGCTTTCGTTTTGCATCCATCTTCATTATTACAATATTTTACTATTGTGCTAATGTATGAAATCAGTATCTTTTAAGTCCACAGATGACCTTACTGAATGAATATGGGACTTGATGCCGATATTATCCAGAAGGAAATATCAGATAATGGAAGGTTCCATCACATGACCCTATATATTCAAAGATATATTGTAAAAAATAGATGTTGCGGACTCACTGTTTTATTATAATATAGATTAATATATTATAAATACTTATAATAATTAGATAGTTAAGGTGCCCAGAACACACCAGCAGTATCCAGCAAGTGAACGCTGGACAATGAAACTAATAGGGACATGTCCTTATGATCAATTCAATTTAAAGTAACTTACCTTCAAATCTATTTGGTGATATTATGAGAGAGAAAAAACCCCACAATATGAGTGAAAAAGAGTACGATATTGTCGAACTGCTCAGGAAACTGGATATGAACAGACCTGTTGCATTGACACTTGCGTCCCTGTCAGGTGGGGATGAGATCACGTCCCGAGAAATTGAATATATCTCAAATTTGAGGCAGCCCGAGGTCAGTATTGCTATGAGATACCTCAAAGATAATGAGTGGGTAGAGATACGCGAAGAAAAGAAGACAGAAGGAAAAGGCAGGCCTGTCAAATTATATAGGCTGATAACTCCTCTTGAAGAGATCGTGCAGAGTATTGAACAGAGAGTTATATTAGAAAGCAGATCGGTGCTTGAGAACATCGAGAAGCTGAAAAGACTGGCGTGAACTCGGAGACTCATATCACCAAATTTTGTGGATGTATTTTTATTCTTTATAATTTTTTTGCATACCAACAACTATTTTAATCGAAGATTTTATAACTGGCTATTTAGTCTTCCATACTTGTAATGCAAGAAACGGAGATATTTTTTTGAGCACTATAAGTGAAAAGATCTTTAGCCGCGCGGCAGGAACTGAAGAAGTTAAAGCAAATGAGTTTGTGATAGCGAATGTAGACTATGCTATGGCCCACGACGGGACCAGTATACTTGCCGTGCGGTCTTTCCGGGAAATGGAGATCAGGAAGGTCTGGAACCCGGACAGGATAGTCATTCCCTTTGACCACCTCACCCCCGCCAATACAGATACGACCGCCGCTCTACAAGCTGATATCCGGGAATGGATAAAAGAACAGGGTATCAAGAATTTCTATGATGTCGGAGAAGGCATATGCCACCAGTTGTTGCCTGAGAACGGGTTTGCTTTGCCGGGAAAACTTGTAGTCGGAGCGGATTCACATACCTGCACCTATGGAGCCTTTGGTGCATTCGGTACAGGGGTAGGGGCTACTGACATGTCAGAGATCTTTGCCAGTGGCAAACTCTGGTTAAGGGTTCCTGAGAGCATAAAGATCACTGCGGAAGGAAAACTGAGCAAGCACGTGTACGCCAAAGACCTGACACTGAAGATCATCGGAACCCTCGGTGTTGCGGGTGCTACCTACAAGGCAGCTGAATTCTACGGAAATACCATCGAAGACCTTTCCATGTCCGGAAGGATGACACTAAGCAATATGGCAATAGAGATGGGTGCAAAAGCAGGCATCGTGCCCCCTGATAAAAAGACCTTCGATTACCTCAAAGGACGTGCGGTTGAGGACTACGAACCACTGTATGCCGATGAGGATGCATCCTATGCGGAGCAATATAATTTCGATGCCACTGAGCTGGAGCCACAGGTGGCCTGCCCTCATAACGTTGACAATGTACACAACATATCCGACCTGCCAGCTACAAAGATCGACCAGGCATTCATAGGAACGTGTACCAACGGCAGGCTAGAGGACCTTGAAGCAGCTGCCGATATACTCAGGGGAGAGAAGGTAGCTGTCAGGACCATAGTAGTACCTGCATCAAGGAAAGTACTTCTTGAAGCTGTAAGAAAAGGCGTCATTGAAACACTTCTTGAAGCCGGTGCAACTATCGGCTCCCCGGGATGTGGCCCGTGCCTTGGAGGACATATGGGAGTCATAGGAAAAGGAGAAGTGTGCATATCCACAGCCAACCGGAACTTCAAAGGCAGGATGGGTACCGGCGGATCCATCTACCTCGCATCACCAGCAACTGCTGCTGCATCCGCAATCACCGGAGAGATAACCAGTCCGGCAGATATTTAGGGATACGTGCATATTCTAGTATAAGATCCAATGAAGCCAGGTGAATAAATGACAATGGACATAGACAAAGGAAAACTGACACATCTGCTCGAACACTGGATAGAGCATAACCAGAGTCACAGCAAAAGTTTCAAAGAGTGGGCAGCCAGGGTCAAGGAAGCAGGCTATGAAGAGATAGCTGAAGACATACTGCTTGCTGAAAAGAAAATGAATGAATGCTCTGAACTTCTTGAACAGGCCAGAGACAAGCTATAATTTCAACTTTTTGCTCTTTGAAGCTTTGAGGCAGGGTCAGATTTTAAGAATTTGAATTTGTCCCAGCCTCATGCCCATTATATTAACGACCGAGTTCGGCGTGTGCCCTGGCAAGGTGTCCGGCTGCCTGGGCGCCTACAAGTGATATCTCACCAGCCAGCACTGCTGCTGCCACTATTTCTGCAAACTTCCTGGAATTGGTGCCAGGAGGATTACCCGAGCCTTTCACACCCAGAAGATTCAGGCAGTCACTCTGCGGACCAAGACCCGTACCACCTCCAACAGTACCCACAGGTAGTGCAGGCAGGGTGACAGAGCAGTAAAGGTCCTCATACTTTGTGAGTTCCATCGTGGTGATAGCAGTGCTGCCTTCAACCACATGGGCTGCATCCTGTCCGCAGGCAATGAACATTGCAGCGATGATATTTGCAGCATGGGCATTGTACCCAAGGGCACCGGCACGTGCAGAACCCAGAAGGTTCTTCCTGTAATTGACCTCTGCCATTGCCCCGGGGTTGCATTTGAGGCGTTCCCTGACAAGATCCTTTGGTATGATAACATCTGCAGCCACGGTCTTTCCTCTTCCCAAAATACTGTTTATTGCAGCCGGTTTCTTATCTATGCACATATTACCCGAGAGAGAGACCGGTATGGTACCAAACTCATCCTCTATCAGGGTTGTCAGCGCTTCAGTAGCGATAGTCACCATGTTCATACCCATGGCATCCTTGGTATCGTAGGAAAAGCGCAGATAGACAGTGTTTCCGGTGATATAGGGCTCAACATCTAAAAGTACTCCGAACTTTGTGGTTTCAGAGGCTTTTTCTTTCATCTGGGCAAATATTTCAGGTTTTTTGACCCATTCTGCGAACTCCTTTGCCTTAACCACATCATCCAGTTTGAAGACCGGAGCTCTCGTCATCCGGTCCTGGAAGATGCGCACATTTGCCCCCTCTGAATTGGTGATCACTGAGCAGCCGCGGTTCACACTGGCAACCAGGGCACCTTCTGTGGTGGCAAGTGGCAGGTAGTAAGGCCCTTGCGCAAATTCACCTTTTACCCTGAGAGGACCTGCGACACCCAGTGGTATCTGAACAGCACCGATCATGTTCTCTATATTACGTTTTGTGACTTCAGTCACGTTCAGCGAATAATCATGTATATGTTCAAAGGATGTACCGGAGGACGCCTCCACAGCATATCGCCTTATCTTCACTGCTGTTTCCTTATCTATCAATGAATCCAGCCGATGGTAAGATACCTCTCCATTGATCACTTTATCCAGCAGCTCTTTCTCATCTATGTTCAAATCATCTGTTGATGTCATATTGATCTCCGAAAAACAAATCGAGTATAATAGTTGAATATAATAGTTTGCAGCACATCCCCTTTTCGGTACAGCATGTTACTAACAATAATACAAAAAGTTCACGCCTTTGCAAAAAGCAATATTTTCGCTGGCCTGAAAGCACTTTTACCATGATGAATAAATAAATACGTGCGTTTTTATATTAGAATAACATAATAAACTATACTCAGGAAATTGAGATATAGACTAAAAGGTTACCACAAAATTTAAGGCAATACGAGTAGCCTTTTATTCAGACAACACAGTTATTAACTTGGGAATTAAATCAATAACTAATAGATACTGAGATTTTCATTAGGTGGTATATGTGTCAGATGCAGGTTTACCAGAGAGAATAGGGACGGGAATACCAGGGCTGGATGAAATGCTTCGCGGAGGTTTCTTTGAGGGCACTGCGAACGTAGTATCCGGAGACTCCGGTACAGGTAAGACGATCTTCGGAACTCAGTTCATCGTTGAAGGAGTAAAGAACGGCGAGAATGTCATGTGTATCATCACTTCCGAGGAATCAAAATCAATAGTTAGAGAAATGAAGACATCTTTCAACTGGGACCTCGAAGGGTATGTCAAGGAAGGGAAACTAACCTTTGTGGACATTACTGACCCCAGCCTTCGTCTTCAGAAAAGTGTGGAAATTGCACCATCTGAACTTATAAAAAGTTTCAAGAAACTTGTGGAAAGCAAGATCGAAGAAATAAAACCTACACGCATTTTTATTGATTCTATCGAAGCACTCTTTCTGGCCATTGAATCCAACTACAAGCTCAGGACACTCATCGACGATGTATTCAGCGTATTCCGCAAACACAATGTTACATCAGTCATTACAGTGGGAGCGATGTACGGCCTTGACGAGATGGTCGAATACGGGGCGGATTCTGTAATCAAACTCGGACGTATAATTGCAGGAAACAATCTCCAGCGCTCCATTTACATTATGAAGATGAGAGGTTCCGGCACGATCAACGAGGTCCGCGTGCTCAATATCTCTGACAACGGAATTTCCGTTCTTGCACAATCCCCGTACCTCGAATGAAGTAGTGGCAGTACTATGCCACCTTTAACTTTTTTACTCTGGAAGAGTGTTAGCCAGGGACACCAGCATTCTAAAATCTGAACCAGTCATCATCTTCAGTGCTTTTCTCATCAGTGTCAGCCATATCCGCCACAGACCTACCTGCCACCGAAGCAATTGCATCGGAAAAATCCTTCAGATACTTTTTCTGATTGAGACTGCCATAAATGAACTTCTTATCAAGCTGCAGGTTTTCCTGTATGGTCTCTTCCTTTGGAACGAGAACTACCTCAACATCGGTCATTTCAAGCGCCTTTTCCATGGCCTTCCTGAAATCCCCGATGCAATAGGCTATCCGGTGCTTGTAGTTATGACGGGTCTTTTCAAGATAAGTCGCAAGGCGCTCGCTTTCCATCTTGATGAAATCACGTTTTACCGTTGCCACATTACACTTTCCCATTATGAACTGATAATCCATGAACGGATATTCGGAATCCAGCTCCCGGGGAGTTACACCACAGGTCCCGAAAACAACGATGTGCACATCTTCGGGCTTTAGAAGGCTGAAGATCAATCTGTCGAATACCTTATGTGAAGGGCTTTCATGGTATGGCTTTTTCTTAGAGCATGGAACGAATATGCAGACATCCCTGTGAGGAGCTTCGTATTCATTGAGCACCCATTCATTGGCGCGTATCATATCAGGATGATAGATCAGCTCAGCTGTGTCCAGTGGCTTATCAGAACGTTCGTTCTCAGGTATTATAGGAGTCAAGGGATTGAGTTATTCCGGCAAAGTATATATATAATTGACGCAGACAATATACGGTTTTGCATAAAACATACAATGACGATAATTGTCATCTAAAGATGCATAAATATCTTTGAGAGAGGACAGAGAATGGCAAGTTCAATACCTGAAATGTTAAGAGCTGATTGCAAATGCGAAGATATGGCCAAATGTGTGCTTGGCCTGAAAGAACTTGACATAAGCACTTATAAGAAACTTCTTGAGAACGGGCCCATGACTGCTGAACAGCTGGGAGACCTCCTTGGAAGGGAACGCAGTACAGCCTATCGTTCGTTGCAGAATCTCATCTCTGCAGGACTTGTGTACAGGGAAACAAGGTCCATCGATATCGGTGGTTACTATTATGAGTATGTTGCTATCGAACCCCTGAAAGTAAAGCAGATGATAAAAAAGACCATTGACGAATGGTATCATAAAATGAACAACCTTATCAAAAATTTTGACAGGGAGCTCATGCGATAAATTTTCTCTGCCCCTCCTTTTTTGAACTTGACGGTTTATTTGCGGTCATTAACCACAAGACAGCCTGCAATGATGTCCTGCAGCCCTTGCTTCTTCTCAGTGAAACCGATCATCAGGTAACCCAGATAGAATATCATCACCGACAGGATCTTTGCAAAATACCTGAGTGTTGCTCTCCAGAAGGAAATACGGTTTCCTTCCAGATCAGTGACCTTTATAGACAGGAGTTGTTTTCCAAATGTTGCCTGATACGATGAACTTTCCATGATTGCAAAATAAAGCCATCTTATAAGCAAATAGAAAGCAACGATGAAAAAGAACAGCGTGGAAAAGAATGTAGGTACAAACCCTTCACGGGCAAATATCCCGACAACACTGCCTGTAATGCCTCCGAAAACAGCTCCCAGAAATAGAGCAATAAGACCCCCGACCACGACAATGATCACGGTGTCGAAAATAGCAGCAATGAACCTTTTCCAGAAACCTGCATACTCAGGAGTGTTTACAAGATAAGTGCCACAATTGCGGCAGTGTGTGATATCATCAGGATTGTATGTATCGCAATTCCGGCAGTACGTATGATCCACCCCTGATAGAGTTTATGCGAGTGGTGATATTTAAGAGATTGGAAGACCGACACCGTATAAATCATGGTTAGCTGCAGGCTTTAAACCCGGCAATTTTCAATTACCGAATAAAAGCAGTAGTCTTTGGTGCAGCAGCGAAGGAACGTGGATAGTTACATATTATAGGGGGAAATGGGGAGAGAGGCACCCTATCCACGTTCCTTCCGAAAGCAAATCGTTTTGTTCAGCTATTTTCCGATGACGGCATACCGTACCACCGAATGCATCACAGTACTACATGTGCAATCAATCCATGTAAGTACAATCGAACATTATGTATTCTTGCATATAAATATATCTATAGTTGAAAATATAGTGACTATTATGATGATGAGATTCATGAGGGATATGCAGATGTATGAGCTGTATGAAATGAAAGCGTAAGGAGACATACCGTTGCACCAAACATCATACAGAGGATAAAAGTAACTTTCATACTATTTCATACATTGAAAATTCAAAAACTTTTCATTCATGAAGATTATTTTTAAAAAATAAATGAAAATGGCTCTGTAGAAATCCTGTAATTGCAACTTTAAGATCAGCAATTTTCAATTACTGAAAATGCAATCGCTTCGGTACAGCACTTGGTACGGCTGCGAAGGAACGTGCCGCCTTCGGCGGGTGGTCGCGCTGTCCTTTGAAGCCATAAAAAGAGAAATTCGAAATTAAAAACCCAGGCCATTCAGTTTTCTGAGAAGGGATCTTGTAGGCCCGGCTACTTTTAACGTGAAGCGATTGGACGGAAGTCCCAGCAGGACTATCTCGAGGTCTTCCTCGACCAATATATTAAACAGCGAAAGCAACAACATGTATATGGTTCCGCTTATGAAGATGTCAGCCAGCATATCCGGAAGGGTGGAATGAGGGAAGTACACCAGGGAACCGGCAAGAAGGATCAGGGAAATCACTGTTTTTACAACCGCCGGATAGTCGGATTTCAACTTGTATTTGTGAATGTAAAGCATCATGAGTGCTGCGAAGGCAAATGCACAACCCACTGTTGTAGAAAGTGCCGCCCCTACGATGCCATGTGAGGGAACTAGCAGTACTAACAAACCAATTTCAATGATCACTGCAAAAGGCAACACTATTGCCGGAATACGTGGAGAGTGCCTTGCCTGGAATATCATGGTAAGCACCATGATCATTACAAGAAACCCCATCCCTAAGGCAATGATCCGTAGTGCCGGTGCTGCCGTGCCGTATACTTCCGGAAAAATGGCAGAGATCATCGACTCGGGTATGGCCGCAATGGCTATTGAAATCGGTAGTATGAAGATGGCAGCGTACTTTATGCTTTTTGAAGGATAGGCATTGTTATCCGAATGTTTTGAGATGTAAGGAAACAGAACTCCCATCATTGCCCCTACAAGGAATATGGGTAGCTGGGCAAGTATGAGTGAAGCCCGGTAGTATCCCGCAAGCGTATCAGAGAGAAGGCCGTCTGTCAGAAACTTGACGGCTATTATGTCCACATTCAGGAGCAGGGTGATCCCCAGAGTGCCGAAAAACATGGGAAGGGCAAAAAAATAGACTTTTGAGTCAGCCCAGCCATTGGTTTTCCAGAATTTGAAGTCCCTGGCCAGGTAAATCACGATAATCAGCGTGATTAAATTGCCTATCGGTATGCCCATGAGAGCACCGAAGGCCCCGTAGCCCATGCTTACGAACAGTAGTGCGAAAAACAGCTTTCCGGCCACGGTCACTATACCTGCAAGACCATAGGACTTGAAGCGAAACGCTCCCTGCAGAAGACCCTGGTAGATTACCATTGTCGAACTCGTGACCGTTGCGGCTATCACACCGAGCACAAGCAGGCTGTAGTCAGATCCGAGATCGATTATTTTTGTGGAAAACGCAAAATAGAAGACAAAGGAGACAAGAATCCCTATCAGGACATTTGCAACCAGTGAACTCTTAAAGACACGATGCTTCACTTCCTCGGCATGATCCCCGGAAATGAACTTGGCGGAAGTGAGCGGGAAAGCGGACGTAACAAAAAGAGACAGGATCAACATAAAGGATATGGATACTCCCAGTATCCCGAACTGCTCGGGTGACAATAGCCAGCCCATGCTTACATTATAGACGTAGTTCACTGCTGCGGTTATAAAAAAAACCGCGATCATTATAATGCTGTTTTTTGAGGGGTTGGACATAGGATTATTTCACCTTGATTATGTAAGGAGAACGTCATTTTTGGTAACTTTTTTCACATATCTGATGTATTGTGATATATTTACAATGCGATATTGATTTTTAAATATATTAATTATAGTGTATAATTAATGATCACTATCAGATGTATTTAATACATTGGTAAAAACCCAATATCTCTGGAAATTATCAACTTACCGGTTTCCTGAACCATCTTTCTTGATTGGCACTATGCTTTATCAGATTGCCTGAGCAACACGTACAATACCGCATAGACAGCTAAAAATCCGATTATGATCAAAATAAAGATTTTCAGATATCCCGAAACAATCCACCAGCCAAAGGCAAGACCGTAGACACATAATAAAACAAACAACACCGTCAGATAGAGAGAGACTTCTTTGGAGACCTGCATTATAGTAAACAAAGATCTTATGACGGCAACTCTGATATTAAAAACGGATTTGGAAGATTCTTTTCTGTGCTCCCTGTGCAGACGTGATTTCAAAATATTGTTCGACATAGCACGTTCCGACTGATAGACCCGCCTGATAAATTCAACGGCGTGCCGCAAAAATCCGGCTGCCGCCGACTTCAGATTTGCTTTAGTCCCATCGGAAAGTGAAAGTTCGAAAAATCGTACAGCTACACCAATCACAAGCAGGTAATATGCATATATGGCAAGGCTTTCAGCTAAAGTTTCATCACCCATTGCAAGGGTGACAGCCGTAGCTGCAAGCAAGACCAAAGCAAAGAAGATCGGATAATTGGATGGCGGCCAGTCGTTTGTTTCCATATGAATTTCACCGGTCAAAGCGTTTTTTGAGGTCATTCGTCTCCTGTGAAACTATATGCAGTATCTTCAATCTTTTTATGGCCGTCACCAACTTTGGAATAAAGGTTCAGTCCGACAGAATACACTATCAGCGTTCCCACAATCACCCAGAAACTCCATTGAGGAACGTTTAAGGCAATGTAGACCGCACTGAGGAACAGTATTATCATTCCTGCAAAATCATGCAAGTGTGAGTCCCTCGTGAGCAGAGAACAGAGTGGGTTGCCTCTGTTGAATGTGAACAAGAGTCCGATGCCCAGGAGCATAGCTCCGATAACGACCATTCCTGAATTCATGGATATGAACGACGATACCAGTACAACAATGCCGCAACCAGCCGAAAGAAGATTGAGCGGAATGGAATTGTGCTTTTGGTGAACATGATTCCTGACCGAGACCACCGCGAACATGCCTATGAGAAGTACCATGAGCTGGACGTAGAGTTCGTTCGAGCCTATCGTAGGGATTATCCTGTTTTCGGACGGAACGTATACACCATCCTCTCCGATGATCTCGAAATATTCGGTACTCTTCATCCCACCAACTTCCACAGTAACAAGATACTGCCCGTCATCCCGATAAAAGTCACTATACGGGATATTCACATCAAAGGATTTTCCGGTCGCAAGCATACGCATGGAATAAGTTTCTACCTTACCGACCCCTACCAGCTTATAGACTCTGATACTCACGTCCGTGTTCCAGTCTACAAGATCGGAAGCATACGGTGAATCCATGGTAATAGTACCTGATATCCCGTTGTTCTCTTTCAGTGTTGATGAGATGGCCGTAACCGCCGGATTGAACACACGTACCTGATAGTCCACGGATTTCTCGACGGTGGAATACTCGGTTTTTACCGATACGGTCAGCGTGTGGGTTCCGGGCTTTTGTGGTGCCTTCAGTACTGCAGTCAGACTTTCGGACCCACCGCCTTCGAGGTTGAGACGGGGATTAATGGTCTTACTGTCACCGTCCGTCCTTATCGTAATTTCGGGCACACCGTCGTATCTGATATTACCCAAATTTTTGACTGAAAAGTCGATTTCGAGATCTTCTCCCTGATAGTAACTAGGATTTAATGAAACATTTTCTGCTGCAAGTTTGAGATCATCTGTCTCAGCTGAAATGATATCTTCAAGCCATACAGCACTGTTCTCCCCCGCGTCAAACAATCTGGCCAACTTGAAGTTTACACCCTCCTTACCATTTTCGAAATTCAGGGAGACGGTATCACCTTCTGACCCGACGGCAGTGCCCACGCTCGTGCCGAATTTGTTTAAGCTGAACATAGCCTTTCCATTTTCTATGCTTTCAAGTCGTAATGTATGTGTAGAGCCTATTGGGATGGCAGGTGTTACATAATTGAGTTTCTGTTCGTTGATGTAGACGGAAGCATTTGCCATGGAAATGGAACGAAGATTGAAGTTATCGAAGTAACCAGTGGATTCATAAATGTCAAAGCCAACTTTGCCTTCTGGATTATCCTCTTTGAACTCGGTGGTAAGAGCAAGTTTATCGTCAAGGTATACATAGATTTTTTTGTTGAGGCGAACCACTTTGAGATGATGAAACTCATTTGGATGCAATTCGATGGATGAGTTAGTGCTGACATTAATATAAGTTTGAGTATTGCTGAATGCAGGACCTTTTGATTCAATATGAATTGAATCAGTATAATCTTCTCCTCTGTTATCATCAAGAACCCAGATCGTTCCTCGGCTGGCAGAGTCATAATAATAAAAATAGAATCCAGCACACGCATAATTCGATATTCTACTTTTATTGGCAGTGAAATCAATTTCACAGGTATATTGAGTGCCATAAAAATCTTCAAATAATAAACCGGGCCTTGAACCTGTACTCTGCAGCTTGCCGTCCATAAGCCCCCATGTGTCTGACGACATAGCAGTCCATTTTGTGGTATCGAGGCTGTTAAAACCATCCGAATAAGTGTTGTCACTTGCTACCGCATTTACACTGATAAGACTTATAAAAATAAAGAATATAATCCACCTTTTCAAGCACTTGATTATCATAACATCCCTTCAATTCGACCGCAATTTTATTCTTGATATTATATAATACATGATGCACAATATGAATGTTATTCCAGAAACAAGATAACCTATGTACAAATAGGACTGGGGTTTGAAGTAAAGAGTAAGTGTGAAGTTCCCAGTTGTCCCAAGTTCTTTCGGATCGATATACCAGGCATTTGCATAACCATTTGCATTGAAATGCAAGTTGTCAGTAATCTGTTCTTCATGGAGATAACGTATATCGAGTGGCGTAAACCTCATGCTGTGTCTCGATTCTTTCACACCTGTATTGTCATATTCCGCAATTATCTCTTCAAACTCGAATGGCCTGTCATCAACATAAACCTTCCATCCGGGGTGGTAACTTTCCAAAAACACTAAAAAGAAAGGATCGCTGGCATTTTCTACCTCTATCTTGTATTTAGCAGGATTTAATTTTTGGAAAGTAATTATAGGAGGATTATCATTTTTTGTCTCTGCACATTTTTCTAAAAATTGCCATTGGAACTCATTCATTCTATCTGACAGGAAAAGAACATTGCTGCTGATAACAATATCGTCCGACGAAAGTACATCACTAAGAGAACCATTGGCCAATATAGGAGTGGCAGCTGGGTAGATCAAAGGAAGGAATATTTCAGGACTGACTTCATATAATTCTATTTCACCAAATGTCCTATACTTTTCCAAAAATGGGCTTTTTGAAACAAATTCCTCGATTTTGGCATCATTTACTGTAGTTTCCTTCTGGAGGATATAGTTCCAATCTGAATCTCTATGAAGTGAAACATAACGCACATTTGTGATTGACAATATTGTTTTCCATGCATTCTGAGAAATTGTATCTGGTTGGGGATGCAGAGCCGCATCAAATATTGGATTTATTCCATCACTTCCAGAATATATGGGATTCATAGGTGCTTTTCCAGTCCATATATTTAAAAATGGAACACCTATGTAGGTTTTGTCCCAGTTGTAAGCTACGTAAGAACTTTTTGGAGTAAACGTTGGTA
>JAWSUM010000018.1:7008-36115 GCA_033549165.1 Methanolobus sp. | reverse complement strand
AAAAGAAGGATATCACTGCAAGAAAAGAAAGATCATTGAAAAAAAAGAAGTACATCAGCCGGGATTCGAACCCGGGTTCGAGCGTTGGCAACGCCCGGTGATGACCGCTACACTACTGATGTGCTACTGAATTGTGGTGCCCAGACCCGGACTTGAACCGGGGACAACTGCCTCTTCAGGGCAGCGCTCTCCCAACTGAGCTACCTGGGCCTTGAGGGCCAGCAAGCACCTTAATGCTGCTTTTAGATTTAAAGTTAACTGTCGGCTGACAGTTTTGGTTTTGTGGTGGGCCCGGGGAGATTCGAACACCCGACCTCCGCCATGTCAAGGCGACGTCATGACCAGCTAGACCACGAGCCCATTGATTTTGCGATTACCTGTAAGCACTGATTTTTTGCCTGAATGTTCGTTGCCGGACATTACCGCAAGCATCAGGCGCTTAACAGCATCCCTCATAATGCATTATTGTTGATAAACCTTTTGGGCTGAAAGGAATAATCCATCCATTGTTTATATACTGAGACTGCATCAAACATGCTAATATCCCGACATATGCCTCCATGAACCACATCCGCCATTAAATTAGCCATGTATTCAGCGATCATTCATTGCCATAGAAAGTGTAGGGGGTTGCTGTCGCATAAGGTACGCGCCTCGATGAGCCGTCAGGATACATCAATGTCAGCACATCAACGGTTGCCCCAAGGTTGTGCGAATCATGCAGATAATATTCCGAATTCTGTCTGGATATACCTTTCACGGAAAGTACAGCATGATCATTGCTTATCCCGACAACCTCTACCTCCTCGAAATCGAAAAGAACATTTTCCAGAGTAGGCTGCAGATTATAGCTTCCAAGCAGCAGGACATAGACACGGGAGAACATATCCAGGTCGTAGTACAGGACAACCTCTGCATCCGTTCCGTCAAAGTTCACTGTCATCTCTTTGAAGTGTATATACTGCCCGTCATCAGATACAGCATAGCCTGTCATTGATAATGAAGAGAAGACCAAGATAAATGCAAAGAATAACATTGAAACCTGTTTCATGATAGCCAATATCCTTTTTTGATGGTAAATAGGTACTTATACTGTGACTGCATTAATATTTATTAGTTTTTACTTGTAGGTACCTTCATATAATGATATTTACAAATTACTTAAAAACCGTCAAGTATATATTTTGTACGTACCTCAATGAACAAACCATAAACTTTGTGAGTAGACTATGGAGAACGAGATAACTACTTCTGGTGATGAGATCGAACTCTATGGCGATACTTTTGATACAACCGATTCAATAGATGTTCCAAAACTCCTGATCGACCAGATCATAGGACAGGAGCATGCTGTAGAAGTTGTGAAAAAGGCAGCCAGCCAGAGAAGACACGTAATGATGATAGGAAGTCCCGGTACAGGGAAATCCCTGCTAGCCAAGGCAATGGCAGAACTCCTGCCAAAGGAAGAGCTGCAGGACATAATGGCCTATCCTAACCCTGAAGACAACAATAATCCTAAGATCAGGTCAGTTCCTGCCGGAAAGGGCAGGGAGATCGTGATGGCCCACAAGATGGAAGCGCAGAAAAAGGTCCAGTCGCGAAACATGCTTATGATGATACTGGTATTCGGTATCATAATATATTCATTCTATGTCGGCCAGCTTCTGTGGGGAATCATTGCAGCTATCATGATACTGTTACTGACACGTCAGTTCCTGCCAAAGGAAGAACTGATGATACCTAAGTTGATAGTATCCAATTATCAAAAAGAACATGCTTCATTCATCGATGCAACAGGAACCCATGCTGGCGCACTTCTTGGAGATGTCAGGCACGACCCGTTCCAGTCCGGAGGACTTGAGACCCCCGCACATGACAGGGTAGAGAGCGGAGACATCCACAAATCACACAAAGGTGTACTCTTCATCGATGAGATCAACACACTGAGCCTTGAGTCCCAGCAGAGCTTGCTGACCGCACTTCAGGAAAAAGAGTATCCTATTACGGGCCAGTCAGAAAGGAGTTCCGGGGCACTCGTAAAGACCGAACCGGTTCCCTGTGACTTTATCATGGTCGCAGCCGGAAACCTGGATGCGATGGAAAAAATGCATCCAGCACTGAGGTCCCGTATCAAGGGATACGGTTATGAGCTGTTCATGCGTGAATCCATGGAAGATACACCGGATAACCGCAAGAACCTTGTGAGATTCGTTGCACAGGAAGTCATGAGAGACGGACACATTCCACCTTTTGATAAGAATGCAGTGGATGAGGTCATACGCGAGGCACAGAGAAGAGCCGGAAGAAAAGGCCACCTAACCCTCAAATTGCGTGACCTTGGTGGTCTTATAAGGGTAGCCGGAGACATAGCACACTCCGAAGAAGCTACCATTGTTACGGACAAGCATGTGCTTGCAGCAAAGAAAATGGCAAGGTCCATTGAACAACAGCTTGCTGACAGCTACCTTGAACGCAAGAAGGACTACCAGCTCTTCAGAAAGAAAGGAGGAGCTGTTGGAAGGGTCAACGGACTTGCGGTCATGGGCGGAGATTCAGGAATAGTCCTGCCAATTATGGCTGAGATCACTCCTGCACAGTCCAGTTCCGAAGGACGTGTCATCGCCACCGGTATGCTCAAGGACATTGCAAAGGAAGCCGTGCAGAACGTATCTGCTGTCATCAAGAACGTCACCGGGAAGAACATAATAAACCACGATATCCACATCCAGTTCATAGGCACATATGAAGGAGTTGAAGGTGACAGTGCATCGATATCTATTGCAACAGCGGTGATATCTGCCCTTGAGGGCATACCCATTGACCAGTCTGTCGCAATGACGGGTTCACTGTCAGTTCGTGGAGATGTATTACCTATCGGTGGTGTGACCTACAAGATAGAAGCGGCAGCACAGGCAGGCATCAAGAAGGTCATCATTCCAAAGTCCAACGAGGATGATGTCCTGATAGAGGAAGCCTACAAGGACAAGATCGAGATCGTGCCTGTAACCAGCATTATAGAGGTCATCGAGCACAGTCTCGTAGGACCTGACAAGAACCGTATTGTGGAAAAGCTCCAGAGTCTGGCTAATTTCAAGTTGAATCTGGATCTGCCCGATGTAGTCCCCGTATAAACGGGGATTTATCTTTTCCGGGAGTGAGAATATGTTTGGAGTAGACTTTTTTGATTCGAAGATAATTGAAGGAACAACAACATCAATTATTCTTGATAACGGGAATATAAAGGAAGTATCTGTGAACTACACAAAGGGAGCGGGAATTCGTGCCCTCAGCGGAGGTTCATGGGGAATCACCTCAGCAGATGGGGATTTTGACCTTGACAAAGCGATCAGAGCCGCAGCAGAACTTGCCATAGGCATGAACGAAAGATCATCCAAGGAAAAAGTAGAGATTATGGACATCACAAAACCTGTGGTCAGCAACCTGCCTAAAGTTAAGGTCGACCCCAGGGATATTTCCCTTGAAGAGAAGGTCACCCTCTTAAGCGAGATCGGGAAAAGGGCAAAGCTTGATGACATATCAAGTGTCAGCGCCGTTTACAGTGAATCGACCTACAAGATAATGTATTCCGACTCAACCGGGATCGATGGAGAATACGACATAACCAGAACAGGTTTTGCCATCAGTGCCGTTGCATCAAGGAACGGCATTTACCAGGCAGGCCGTGAAAGTAGGTTTGGCGTCACAGGATATGAACTGTTCGAGAAACATGATGCTTTCGGACTTGCAGAGTCAGCCGCAAAAACTGCGTTGCAACTCCTTGATGCCAGGCCGGCAAAAGGAGGAGCGATGCCAGTGATACTTGACCCGGAACTTGCAGGCGTGTTTGCACACGAAGCCGTGGGCCATGCTTCCGAGGCCGACCTTGTGCTGGAGGGAAGCTCCATACTTGAGAACAGGATCGGCCAGGAGATCGCATCACCGCTTATCAATGTCATCGACGACCCCACACTTCACGAATACGGCTATTTCCCATTTGACGATGAAGGTGCCCAGTCCGAAAAGACAGTTGTAATCAAGGACGGAGTATTGAACTCCTACCTGCACTCCAGGGAAACTGCCGCAAAGCTTGGCGGTAAACCCGGACACAGCCGGGCTCAGGGTCATTCCAGACCCATCGTCAGGATGAGTAACACTTATATCGATAACGGAACCTCGAAGTTCGAGGAAATGCTTGAAGAGATAGGAAATGGAGTATATCTTATAGGTTCAAGGGGCGGACAGGTGAACACCGGCGAAGGAGTATTCCAGTTCAATGCAGAAAAAGGTTATCTGATTGAGAATGGAGAACTCACAACTTTGCTCAGGGACGTATCGCTTTCGGGCAAAACACTTGAGATACTCAATAATGTTAAAATGGTAGGAGACGATCTGAAGATGAACTCCGGAAGATGCGGCAAAGGAGGACAGCTGGTACCTGTGACCGACGGGTCCCCGCACCTCATGGTCTCAGAAGCACTGGTAGGTGGTGCATGATGGATATGTACGAACTTGCAAAAAAGGGGCTGAAGGCTGCAACTGATTTCGGAGCGGATGAAGCAGAGATCTTCATCATGGAAGACCATAAGACCTCGGTGGATATCCGCAAGGGCGAGATCGAAGGTGCAAAGGAGAACATCTCGCAGGGACTGGGTATTCGCGCCATTGTCAACGGAGCAGTCGGTTTTGCCAGTACGAACATCATCAGCCGTATAGATGATGCAGCAAGGAGCGCAGTAAGTTCTGCCAGGGTCCGTGACAGTGACCCTGACTGGAAATCACTACCATCCGACGGGGAGTATCCACAGGTATCCGGGACACGGGACCCTGAACTTGAGCAAATGGAACTTGACGAATGTATATCTTACACTGTACAGATGATCGAAGGTGCAAGGTCTGTCAAAGGCATTGTCGTAACTTCAGGTAGCTTCGGCCGCAGCTTTGGAAAGCGCCTGATAATGAACACCAATGATGTGGAGATCGAAGAGAGCGCCACAGGTATCTCCGGCTTCACGGACGTTATCACAGCAGGAGACAGCATCTCTACTGCCTATGACTTTGCCGTCTCACGGAAGAATGATATTGATTTTTTGAGTATCGGCAAGAATGCTGCAGAACTTGCAGACCAGTCGAGAAACGGCATATCCATTGAACCAAAGAGAACAAATGTGATCCTGCATCCGTTCGCTTTTTCCGACCTTCTTGGAAATGCTTTCATGCCTTCCATTGATGCGGATAACGTACAGAAAGGCCGTTCAAACCTTATTGGAAGGATTGGAGAGAGGATCGCTACCGAAAAACTCTCAATAATAGACGATGGACTGCTTGAGGGCGGTATCGAGACCGGGCAGTCTGATGACGAAGGAGTACCTTCACAGCGAACCACCGTCATAGAGAACGGTGTCTTCAGATCATACCTCTACGATTCCTATACTGCAGGCAAAGACAATGTAAAAAGCACCGGTAATGCCTCAAGAGGTTCCTATTTCTCCACACCGTCTGTCGGACCCAGGAACTTCATCGTAGACTATCCCGGCACTGACATAATAGAGGATACTGATGAAGGAGTTATGGTACACACAGTCATCGGAGCCCATACTGCGAATTCCATATCAGGAGACTTTTCCGTGGAAGCAAGGAACGCCTTCACGATCAAGGACGGGAAGATCGACAAACCCATCAAGTCCCTGATGATATCAGGCAATATTTTCGACATGCTCAAAAAGATGAACGGGGCTGGTACGGACATACGTAAGGTGGGAGGGAGCGTTACACCTTCCGTCAGGATAGAAGGTATGAGTGTTGTAGGATAAAGATAATGCAACATCCCCCTCATTTCATTGTCCCATATATTTTTTAAACTCTTTTTTTATTTTGTTCTTAGCGAAAATAAGAACCACTTTCAGCTTGCATCAGCGAGATGAATTACGCAAATTATATATATAGTACAATTCTTACTTTTATTGAATTTTATAAAAATTACTTTATGATATTTATAATTCATCCCGTAAATTTTCGGATAGTGTTTATCAATGACCTCACTACGAGAAAAGACCCTGCTAATTATTGGTGTGACACTAATTGGATTGATAATTGTCCTGTTCATGAGCTCACAGGTCATCATTGTAAACAGCTTTATCCATCTGGAGCAGGAAGAACTCAAAAAGGATGTACAGAGTGCGAGAAATTCCCTGTATTCAGAAATGCAGAATCTTGAAAAAAAGACCGTTGACTGGGCGGTGTGGGAAGAATCATACGATTTTGTTCAGATAGGGAACCAGGGATATATAGACAACTACCTCATGGATGAGACTTTCATTAATCAAAAGATCAATTTCGTACTTTTCTATAATTCATCCAACGAACTGGTATATTCAAAGGGGATCGATATTTCGGAAAATACCATGATATCACCACCCCAAAGCCTGATAGACCATCTTGGAACAAACGATTATCTTCTGGAACACAGTAGCGCTGAGAGTAAAAAGACCGGATTCCTGTATTTTGCTGACGCACCCATGATGGTCACATCCCAGCCGATAATAAGGACCTATGGCAACGATTCCATCGGCGGTACAATAGTGATGGGGCGCTTTCTGGACAAGACAGAAATGAGCATACTTTCCGATGTGAATTATGTAACGCTGGACATCCGGCGTGTGGACGGCCCGGAAGAATTGCAAGAAGAACCTGACCTTCAACTGGATTCTGGAGAATATGTTTATGTAGATATGGAAAATGAAAATGTTATTTACGGGAGCATTCTGCTAAACGACATATACGATGATCCTGTAATGGTCCTTGATGTAAGTATTCCGCGCAGTATCTACCTGCATAGCAAGGCAACTATGGCATACTTTGTCATGATCCTCCTGCTGTCGGGAGGCGTATTTGCTTTTGTAACCCGGTCCCTGCTTGAGAACTCATTCATCTCGCGCCTTAACAAACTCAACGATGATATCAAGCATATCGGAGAAAGCCAGGACTTTTCCAGGCGCATATTTGAAGAGGGCGATGACGAGATCTCAAATCTCATAGTTTCAATGAACAGTATGCTCGAATCTCTTGAGCAGTCAGAAAAGCTTGTTTCGAAAAGGGATGCAACCATAAAAGCAATCATACAGGCAATGCCTGACATGGTATTCCAGATACGAAAGGACGGAACTGTCTGCAATTATAAGCTCTCTACCGACGAATGCCTTTATGAGTCACCTGACATGCCCCTGGGCATAAAGATTGACGATGTACTGCCACGTGACATTGCATCAAAAGAGCTCAAGATCATCGAGGAGGTGCTCAGCACAGGCAAAATGCAGACAATGCAGTACCAGTTACCTGTAAAAGGAGAGATAAGAGATTTTGAAGTGCGCATCGTTGTCAGCGGTGAAGACGAAGTGATGTCCGTGGTGAAAGATATCACCGAGATGAAACAGGCGGAAGAAGCACGTAAAAAAGATGTCCTGCTAAAAGAGATACACCACAGGGTTAAGAACAACCTCCAGGTCATATCCAGCCTTCTGAGACTCCAGTCCAGGAAGTTCAAGGACAGCGAGGTTATCGAGGCTTTCAGGGAAAGTCAACACAGAGCACGTTCAATGGCAATGGCTCATGAAAATCTTTACCATTCACATGACCTTGAAAATATCGACCTTGAGATGTATATACCAACACTTGTCAAATATCTTGTTAGTTCGTATGGTTTTACACCAGACAACGTAACAATCAATATAAATATTAAAAACATTATATTTGGAATAGATACATCTATCCCGATCGGACTGATTATTAATGAGCTCGTATCGAATTCCCTTAAATACGCATTCCCTGAAGGTACCGGAGAAATTAAGGTAGAACTGTATCCGGAGAATGATAAATTCATCCTGAAAATAAGTGATGACGGGATTGGTTTCCCCGAAAACATAGATTTCAGAGAAACAGATTCCCTTGGACTTCAGCTGGTTAACTCTCTGGTGGAACAGATAGAAGGAACGATCGAGCTTGACAGGAACAACGGCACCGAATTCAAAATAAGTTTCAAGGAACTATCCTACAAAAGAAGGGACTATTGATGACAGATGAAAGGATCATGATCGTCGAAGATGAGAAAATAGTTGCTCTGGACATTAAGGATAGTCTCGAGAGTTTTGGATATAATGTTCCCTGCATGGCCTCGACCGGAAAAGATGCGATCGAGATGGCAAGGGTCCACAACCCAGACCTGATACTTATGGATGTTGTCCTGAAAGGAGAAATGGACGGGATACAGGCCGCCGAGATAATACACGACCATTGCGACATTCCTGTGATATACCTGACAGCATACTCCGATGAAAGAACAATTGCAAGGGCTAAACTTACAAGCCCATTCGGACACATATTGAAACCTTTTGAGACCAGGGAACTGAGAAGCAATATTGAGATAGCTCTTCACAAAAGAGAGATCGAAAAGGAAAAACTGCTTGAGAACGAGAACTGGATAAATTCCCTGCTGAGCAACATTGGAGATGCGATCATTTCTACTGATGCAGAAGGA
Organism: Methanolobus sp.; assembly: GCA_033549165.1. GTDB lineage: Archaea > Halobacteriota > Methanosarcinia > Methanosarcinales > Methanosarcinaceae > Methanolobus. The sequence goes on along the minus strand of JAWSUM010000018.1, from coordinate 27,585 downwards.
ATAGTCAAACTTGTAAATCCACTGGCGCAGGCTCTCACAGGATACAGGCAGGAAGAGGCTTATGGAAAGCCTGTTGACGAGGTTTTCAGAGTAATTTGTGAGGAAACGGGAAAGACAGTACAAAACCCGACCCAGAAAGTGTTGAATGAAGGTTCTTTCTATGGCCTTCATGACAAAACAGTGCTCATTTCCAGAGAGAATAACCGCACACCCATAGATGTGATCGGATCTCCTATCAGGAACTGCCACAATGATGTTGTCGGTACTATTATTGTGTTCTACGACATAACCGAAAGAAAGAATGTCGAAAAATCATTTTTGAACTATTCATTCAATGGCGATAACAGCCAGACGATCAATCACTAACCGGTTCCGGCTCCTGCACCACTGCCAGTACCAATAAAAAGGACAGCATGATCAAAGCACCACACAGATAGAATGGGGTCTTGAACGATACATACCCTGCAAGCAGACCCCCGAGCAATGGCCCCAGGGCCATGCCGGCTGCCTGTGAGGCGGTTATGGTGCTGACCTTTGAACTTACACCCGAACCGCCGGTAAGTTCGACTGCCAGGGCCATTACAGGCGTTTCCACTGCGGCCATGGATATTCCCTGGAATGCACGTAAAGTTATGAGCTGGGCTATATTCCCCACATACCCGAGGCCTACAACTATAGGAACATTGAGGAGAAGGCCCATGGCTACCATTCTTTTTCTTCCGATCCTGTCAGATATCACACCCATGGGAGTCTGGAAAAGCACTCTTGAGAGCACATAGGCAGAGACCGCAATACTAAGGGACAAGTCGCTCGCATTCAGCCTTACCCGGTATTCAGGCAGAAAAGCAAATATGATCATTATACCTACCATCATCATGAACATGGCAATAGCAAGTACCTGGAACTGGATATCCTTTACAGAAGATGTGCTCACATACTTCCCTTTCACAGGACTGTCATGAGTCTCGTTGACAAAGAAAGAGACCGAAAAGCTACTCACCAGCCCCAGAAGAGCACATACGTAAAATGCAGAGCTAAAACCATAATAATTTACGATGATACCCCCGAGTACTGAACCGGTCCCGAATCCGAAACCGCGCAGTGAAGAATATATCCCTATCGCCTTTCCCCTTGTATGACTTGTGGAAAGATGTGTTACCATTGCAACAATAGCGGGAACGGTAGCACCTATTGTAATTCCCTGAATAAAACGGAAGAGCACAACATACTCGAACTCATTGGTGTTGGCATATGTGAAAGAGATTACTGTGAAGCCGACCATCCCCACAACAATAAAGATTTTTCTCCGATCGAGCCTGTCGGACAGTCTTCCCATAAAAGGCTGGGAGAGCGCATTGGAGATTCCAAAGACAGTTGCTACAATGCCTGCTTTTACGACAATGGGAGCATTTGCAAAAACTGAGCTGTGCAGATCTACGATATAGAGCGGGATCAGAAAAGCAAGCATTCCTGTACCAAGGTCCTTGAACAATTTTGAAAAAGAGAGAACATATAGCTGCGGGTCCAGTTTCCTCTTTTCATGAAACTGCTTTGTCTCTGGTTCGTTCAATGGCTTCTCCATCGAGGGATTCCTCTTTAGAAGGAATAGATGGTCAAAATATAAAAGAGAACATAATGGCAGTGATGATCAGAGACCGATCATTTCATCATCTTCTCTTTTCGAGGGTTGCAGATCATAGCCACCTTTTGAACTATTTTTTCCCGGTATCGAGTTGCAACAAAGTAACAAAGACCCGCCAGCAGGGTTCCACCAATAAAATCAATTATCCAGTGTATGCCAAGATAGAAGATCGTGAACTGGATCAATAAAGCCAGTATGACAACAACGACCTTCAATTCCTTCAGGTCCGTCCTGAAAACAATGAGAAGCATGGCAATAATGGAAAGTGCGGCATGCAAGCTTGGAAAACAATTATCCAAATACGGATCAACACTTCTGAGACCCTCACTTATGACAGGGTTGAGCTCGTAAAGCAAAGGGACGACTGTGGGCAAGGTATAGCCTGTTACTCTCACAGGCGTTAAAATGTAGAATGGGAAAGCTATCATGTATGCCAGGACAACTGCAATGGAATACTCCTGGAGGACGGGTACCTTACCTGTACAGACCAATACCACAAAGGTGAATATCAAAAGGAATGAAAATCCAAACAGATAGATGAAAGCACTGAAATAAGTCAGCGCCGGGCTCATTATCGTTTGAAATGAGCTGACAGTATTCCCTTCCATAGAGAATATGAATTCTGCAAGCTTGTAGTAAGGAGCGATTTCCAGATATTCCACGATCACTCCCTGCAAGTTAACAAGTATGTAGACAAGGGAAACCACCAGGAAGTAGGGCAACACATTATACGAAAAGAAGTGATTTAATTTTTCAGCGTGACCGAAGCCATCATAAAACCGTCTATATTTCTTTGGTATGAGGAGATAGTATGCAATAAAGTTAAGCAGTACTATGACTGGTGCCATTATTAGTGTCAGGGCAATAGCTGTCATCCTATCTTTCACGTAAAGTTCTATTTAGAGTTGTTATTTATTAGTACAATTCATAAATAATCTTTATGCCTGAGATCTCCATGGAACGATACTCAGAAGTAAATGCCAACAAACTCCCTGCAAGAAATATTATCTTGAGACACATAGATGTTTCGTTTGAAAAATGTTTCAGTGAAAAGGAATTATGGCATATTCATGATAAAGGGATGCAAAGATACAGGAAACTTGAACGGAAGATATCCCTGACCAGACAAAAGATAGATCTCCCTGAATCTGAAAAAAACCTGCTGGATCTTAAAATAGAATTATCCGAAAGGATTATACGGTCATGCCATCTCTGCCAGCACCGCTGCATGGTCGACCGCCGCGCAGGCGAGAAGGGCTTTTGCAGGCTTACAGACATATCACGATATGCATCCGAGTTCCTGCATATGGGAGAAGAGCCGCAACTTGTACCCTCCCATACCATTTTCCTCACTGGCTGTGTGTTTTCCTGCGTGTTCTGCCAGAACTGGGATATCTCTACTCATCCTGAAAGCGGAAAGGTGGTCATACCTGAAGAGATGGCAGGCATCATTGACCGCAGGCGTGAAGAAGGTTCGAGGAACGTCAATTTCGTCACCCCGACACCTCATCTGGTGAGTATACTGAAAATCGTCAGGAACATCAGGACAAATGTACCTGTCATATGGAACTCGAACATGTACCACTCTCCTGAATCCGCGAGATTGCTCGAAGGGGTTGTGGATCTTTATCTTGGTGATTTCAAATATGGCAATGATCTCTGCGCATACAGGTATTCAAAGATCAGGAATTACATGGCTACAGTGGGACATAACTTCAGGGTGGCCAGCACCCAGGCAGATATCCTTATCAGACATCTGGTCATGCCCGGACATCTGGAGTGTTGTACAAAGCCCGTAATAAAGTGGATATCTGAAAATACTCCGAATGTAAGACTGAATCTGATGTTCCAGTATGCACCATATTACCAGGCCTGCAGGTATCCTGAGATCGACCGTCATCTGACACCGGAAGAAAAAGAAAGGGCCATCCAGATATTAGAGGAGGCAGGGCTTGAAAAAATACTGGTCTGAACCGGCAGGAGACCTATTCAACCACGACTATGCCGCCACGTGTCCACGGATGGGATATCAGGAAGTAATCATAAGTACCTGTTTTCTCGAAAGTATAGCTGAAGCTGTCACCCTCTCTCAGGGTCGGTGACTGGAAAGAACTACCCCTTATCACAGATGCGGCAGTATCATTGTTGATCCATTTGATAGTGTCACCTTCTTCTATGATGACATAGTCAGGATGGAATGAAAAGTTATCCTGGTAGATAACTACAGTTTTTGCGTTAACACTCTCACCCTCAATTGCAGAATCAGATGTTTTTTCAGCACAGCCTGCAAGTATGAGGAATGCAGCCAGCAGTAGAAATGTGAATATTTTTGTTTTCATGGAATCCCGGCTTTCCGTAAATTACAATATCTTTACCTGAATGATTGTTTGATCGTGAACCTTTAATTCCTTTCCCTCTGCAACCGGTACATTCCCTCAAGTCTTCCGATGGTCTCAACATCCTCAAGGGACTTGTCATCCCTGACATTCACAAGCCTGGGAAACCTCAGGGCATAACCGGATTCGTAGTTGGTGCTCTTCTGTATCTCCTCAAAGGCGACCTCAAATATTATCTCGGGCTTGAGCTCTACTTTCTTGCCGGATTCCACAATAATAAGGTCAGAGAACAACGCGGTAAGCTCAGCAAGTTGTTCATCTGAAAAGCCTGTGGCAACTTTACCCACCGGCAGGAATCGGCCGGTTTCGGGGTCATGACATGCCAGAGCATATGAACCCAGAAAACTTGTTCGGCGTCCGTATCCCCATTCCGCACCAATCACAACAAGGTCCAGTGTTTCCATCACCGGCTTCTTCTTCAGCCAGTTCTTACCCCTTTTCCCAGGAGAATACGGAGACTGGGGGTTCTTGATCATTATGCCTTCGTGTCCTGCCTTGAGAGCCTCTGAATAGATGACATTAATCTCTTCAGGATCATCTGTTATCACCTGCCTGTCAACCCTGATGGAATCGGCATTCTCCACGCAGCCTGTAAGCAGTTCCCTCCTTTTCACCAGAGGTTCGTTAATGAGATTTTCGCCGTCAAGATACATCATGTCGAAGATATTCAGAGTAAGGGGTATCTCTTTTGCGGTGGAGTGTACATCATACTTTCTCCTGAAGCGTTTCAGTATATCCTGAAAAGCCCTTGGCCGTCCCCTCTCATCAATTGCCACGGCCTCACCATCAAGTATTGCCGAATCCGCGTGGACATATTTTCGGATAGACGCTACGATATCCGGAAGGGAGTTGCTAATGTCCTCAAGACGGCGGGAGTAGAGTTTTATGTTGTCGCCTTCTTTATGGATCTGCACCCTTGCACCATCGAATTTCCATTCAATAGCGGCTGTGCCTATATCCGAAAGTGCGGCTTCCAGTGTAGGGGTGACCTGTGCGAGCATCATCCTGATCGGACGGAAAAGCTGCAGGTCAAGCCCGGAAACTGCTTCTGTGCCTCCTTGTTTGGCAGTGGTTGCCACAAGACCGAGGTCGTTCGTGAGCATGAAGCCGCGTTCAACGACTTGCGCAGGGACATAGAAAGCAGCAGCAATGGCATCACGCACGATACCTTCACCTACGCCTATACGCAGGTCTTCCACGGCAAGCCTGGAAATATAGCCCACTTCCTCAGGAGAAGCCGAATTGAAAAGATACTGGAGGTTCTTTATCCGGGCTGCCTGCGAGCCTTTGCCGGAAGCCTTTGATATGGCCTGGAAACGCTGGAAAACCTCAAGTATGGAAAGATCATGCGCTTCCGTAAGGAAAGATGAGAATGTTGCCTGTCCCTTTGGGTTCTTGCTCAGTGCCCTGACAGCAGTTTTCCCGATGTCACCTGTCTCTTTAACGATGTCCTCGATCTCGCTTACCGAAAGACCTGAGGATTTTGCAAGAGCAGCATAGAGAATACCTGCACCTACGCCTATTTCCTCGCTGCTCCAGGCAGGAAAGACCTCACCCATCACAAAATGGGTGACGACAGGAAGTTCTTCCGGGCTGACCCTGTCAAGTAGTTCGGCAATCTGAGATGTCATGTCCAGAGAGCCCGGAGTTTCTTCTATTACCTTACAGGCCTGTGCAAATTCTCTAAAGCTTGTCATGATGATCAGTCAAATCTAAAAAATGTAAGGCGACGTCATTCTTTGTAAAGAGAGATGATATCACTGAGAATGGCACTCGCTGTTTCTATGGAGCCGGCACCTCTTCCTGTGATCGTGATCGGACCGGATATATCCGTCTGGACGGAAAACACGTTCAATGTGCCACCCACAGCAAGGGGATTGCCCAGAGGCACCAGTTTTGGAGCAACATTGATCCTGCCGTCGTTAACCTCACCGATCAGCTTGATGGCGTATCCGTCATTATTTGCCAGTAACAGAGCTTCGGGGGTGATACGTGTGATACCTGTTACAGTCACATCCTTATAACTTGAATTCATCCCGAAGATCGCATTTGCAACGATCACGAGCTTGGATGCCGTATCAATACCTTCCACATCATAGGAAGGGTCTGCTTCGGCTATTCCAAGTTCCTGGGCCTCTGCAAGCATCTGCTCATATGGGGCCTGTTCTTCCATCATACGGGTGAGGATATAGTTACATGTACCGTTGAATATGCCTTCCATGCTCAGTATCCTGTTTCCGGCAAGAGTATCACATGAGAGATTGATGACAGGCATGGCACCGCCAACAGTTGCCTCGAATTTGAACCTGGAACCAGAACTTTTGGAAGCCTCAACAAGTTCACCGTATTTAAGGGCAAGCGGGCCTTTGTTGGAAGTTACCACATCCATGCCCTTCTCAAAGGCTGCAAGCATATTGGTCAGACCCACGCCTCCATTATCGATATTCGTAGGAGTGGTCTCAATTACAAGTTCATGATCCACAGTCTTTATGATATCGGTACCGCTTATCTTCCCGGTGCCCACTACCTTCTTTTCCTTTTTCAAGGCAAGGACTGCGGAAAGGTCCACACCTTCATTGTCAATGACAGATGTCCTTGAATCAGCTATGGCAACAACCCTCAGGTCTATACCTATGCCGCGAAGGTAATCGTTCTTTTCCAGAAGGACGTTCGCGACACCCTGACCCACCGCACCGAATCCAATTATAGATGCACGTATCGTTTTCACTTCATCAACCTCAGTTGGCTCTCTATAGGTTCTATTACCAGCAGGTCCTTCTTTTTGGCAATGGACTTCAATAACTCAACTACAGCCTGCAGATCCTTTTTGCTTACCGCATCTATTTTCAGGGAAGCTGATGAGGGCATATTGATCTTTGGCATAGACAGGTTAAGATCGACCACTTCGGCATACCCCGTACTGTCGATCTGGTCTATAGTATCCTGTATATCAGTGTGGACGATATGACCGATCAGTATGACCGCACCGTGTTCTAAGTATCGTTTCTCATCCATGCTTACAACGCGGACGCCACTTTCCTCAAGGGCGGCTATCATGTCCTCCAGATGGTCGGATTTGACCTCGAACACTACCTGCACGGGAATTGTACCGCGAGGAGTTTTCTTTTCGTGGTGATGCACCACAGAGATCAGATTACCTTTGAAATCGGAGACCGGCTTTAATGCAAGGAGTAATTGGCCGGGGATATCTTTTAACTCAAGGTCCATTGAAACTCGCATGTATACCCTCGTGTATAGATTTAACTAAATTCAGTGATTTTCTACCCATACTCATTAGATACAGTTATACATTTTGGTTTGCTTGTTCCGCTCCGACAAGGATTATGACATTGCCACGACCTTTTTTGAACTTCTGCACGACACCGCGGTTCTCAAGGTCCGAGATCATAAGGCTGACCTTGGCCTCGGAATGTCTTAGTTTGCTCCTCAGATCCTTCTGGGTAATGCGTCCACCGTTATTCGAGATTATGCCCACGACCTCCCGGAGGTCAGCAGGCAGGTCTGCAAGTTCATCAGAAAGAAGTAGTGAACTGTCATTTTCCAGATGTACGCTGCCATCCTGTGGATTCTCATCTTCTCCCTGCCTCCGGGATAATACGTATGCTCCTCCAAGTATCATGCAAAGAAGTGCCAGCACAAAGATCAAGGTCGAAAACGAGACGTTTTCTCCGGAAGAATCGCTTTCCGCGAGGTCCGCAAGTTCGTCCAGTTCATCAAATCCTGTTCCGTTCATCTGCTCTTCCTCATAGTAGGTGGGAAGGAAGATGATATCTATCACATAGTCGCCATCATCTGTTATCGTGATTTCTTCTTCCGTATAATGTGTCCGCGTTGAATTGCGATAGTAACTGGCAGTTATCAGGTAATTTCCAGGTACCAGGTTGAAGGAATATATGCCGTACTTTGCAAGCATTGACTGAGGGGGAGTAGAATTTACCTCGACTATGACATTTTCCAGAGGTTCGAAGGTGCCCCATTCATAGATGGCACCATGGATGGTTGCCATGCTATCGGCCCCTGCGGATGGCATAATTGCAAGGAGAAATATAAAGAACAATAAACATCGACTTTTTTTTGGCTGCACAGAGAGTATATTTATTCACTGCATGCATATAATATTTACTCAATATGAGAAAATAAAGGAAAATAAAGTATTATCAAGTAAAATAAAGCCTGCAAGGATTTTAATTAGATGCGTTGGAAGCGGAAGGATCGCATGAAGTAAAGTATGCTTATATTGTCATCTGATTATCTGGAGATTGCAGGCGCAAGTCCCCAGGTTCACTTCCCGGGATTGCAAATGCAGAAAAATGAAAACTGAAGTATGAACTAAGGTAAAAGAATGGCGAGAAATAGATCAAAACTATTAACATACGTTGCTGTTGCATTCCTTTCAGGAGTCATATTTACAGCGGCAGCCTTTGCAGCTTCAGTCAATGTAAAAGGGAACAGAGTTTGCAACCGTCCATGTGACGGTTCATGCCCGGAAGAGTAAAAAGGGAAAAATAAGTGTTAGGGGTCAGGAGCCCCTAATACCATACACTAACTACCATATACTAAAAGAAATGGAGGAAAAAACATGAAAAAAATAGGAATGAAGATCTTTGCATACATTGCTATTGTACTGATGCTGGCCAGCGTAATCCCGGCGGTTGCACTCGCAGACTCAGACAACGGACAGAAGAAAGGGATCTTCGAAGATGAAGACCAGAGCACCGATGAGGAAGACGAACAATCTGATGATGCTGATGAAGAAGATGATGATATTCCCGGCGTTCAGATACATGATCGGGACAGAGACAGGACAAGGACCAATGCAAGTGAAAATGCACCTCGCAATGCAATGATCAACCAGGTCAAAAATGTTAAGAACGCACAGGCCAGGTACGGACAGGCAAGAGATAGTTTCTTACAGGTAAAAGCCAACAACCCGGCACTCAATAGCGAAGAAGCCATCGAGGCCGCCAAAGAGTACCTTAACAGTACAATTGATGTGATGATCGAATCCCTTGACGACGAAGAATATATAGAGCAACTCAACGCCGAGAAGGAAGACATCGCTGCAGCAACCACAAGAGCCGAACTGGCCGAGTCAGCCAGGGATATCAGGGACATCTGGAAGGACGCACGCAAGGAAAGGACCGCCTCAGCTGCAAAAACTATCAATAACAAGCTAACTGCAGTCATAAGGGTATCCGAGAATATGGCAACTCGCCTTGAGAACGAGATCGCACGTATGGAACAGAACGGTGAGGATGTGACCGGGCTTGAAGAGATGCTTGAGGAATATAACATTCTTATCGCAGAAGCAACAGAGTACCAGGACCGGGCCAGGAATGCATATACCAACGGAAACAGCAACGATGAGGCTGTCAGGTACATGAACCAGGCAGGTCAGAGCATAAGGGACGCTAACGCGGTCCTCAAGGATATGCTGCAGGCACTCAAACAGCACCGTGATGGACTTGTAGTTCTTAACGGAAACGGAACACTTGCTGCTGAAGGAGACGGAACCGCAGTCATTTCCGGCAACTTCACGCTGAACTTTGCAGCAGACGGTGCCATGCTTGTAATCAAGGATATGGCAGGAGATGCAGAGATCAATACTGAGGATGCAACGTTTGATTCATCAAATGTTGATTCAGGAAACAGTGACTATAACAACAGGGCATATGTCTACCACAATCTCACAGGAGACGTCACGATTGAGGGCAGCCGTCTCACAGTCATGCTGCGTGGATCAGGCATATCCCTTGATGTGGACGGAACAGGTACCGCCATGCTTTCCGGAGACGGGACCTATGAAGTGAACGGAGTGGAAAGTTCATGGGCAATACCCGATGCAGACGACGAGGAAGAAATGGAATCAGAAGAGGAGACTGAAGAGGAGACTGAAGAGGAATCGGAGGATGATTCCGAAGAAGATGAATCATCTGATGACGACTCATCTGAAGAAGGAGAGGACAGTTCCTCGGACGATAACAGTACAGAAGAATCAGGGAATGAAACGTCCGGGTTCGGGAACCAGAGCAGTGCTTAACTGAAAGCATTTGAGGAGATGAATGTTCATGTTAAGAAGAAAACAGATTACAATACTGGCAATTCTGGTGCTTGGACTCGTGGTATCAGGTTGTACTGACAATGTATCCCGGGAAGACGGAACTGTTTCGGAGGATATTGGGAACACCGATGTCTCTATTGCTGACGAGACGCTTAACGATGAAATGGTGGGGGTCACCGATTCCGAGATCCAGGACCTTGAAGCAGAGCTCGCAGAACTTGAAAAGCTTATCAATGAGATGGATCTGGAAGAGGATATATCCGTCGAAGAGATATGAACACTTGTTTCATGTCTCTCTTTTTCTGCTTTAATTGAGGATATCAAATTAGCTCCTGAAACCCTTATTCTAATTTGGCGGCGTAGCAGTCGGATGAAATATTTTAGTGATCTTATTTAAGACACGGATTAACTGTTCCATTATCCCGGATCGTTGAATTGTTTTGTGATTATTCTTCAGACACCGATTAACACGGATTTACATGGATTGGAACTTGTGTTGTTTTTAGTGACAGTAATATTATTTTGAATCCGTGTTCATCTGTGTAAATCCGTGTCTTGAACAAGAGTTCGAAAAAGCATTGTTCTCAATGAAAAAAAGAATAGGCTTTTAAACCAAAATTCTAATTGATAAACTCTTAATTCATTGGATGTTTTTTGGGAAATGTTTATATAGAAGAGCAATCAATCATATATCGCTCATTAAAGATTTGTAAAAAAATCTCTACGAGGTAAATAATGGGGAATATGTTAAAAACCACAATTTTGCTGGCATCCCTTACAGGTTTACTGATCTTGGTCGGGCAACTTGTAGGCGGAACGTCGGGCATGATAATCGCCTTTTTGTTTGCGCTCATCCTGAACTTTGGCAGTTACTGGTACAGTGACAAGATAGTACTCAAGATGTACCGTGCCCAGGAAGTTACGGCTGCCGAACATCCGCAGTTGTACGGCATTGTGCAGAAGCTTGCAATGCGTGCAAACCTTCCTATGCCAAAGGTCTATATCGTAAACACGTCCATGCCCAATGCATTCGCAACCGGCAGGGACCCACAGCATGCAGCCGTTGCAGCAACGACAGGGATACTCAACCTCCTGACTTCTGAAGAACTGGAAGGTGTGCTTGCTCACGAGCTTGCGCATGTAAAGAATCGTGACACACTCATCAGTGCAGTGGCCGCGACCATAGCAGGTGTTATCACAATGCTTGCTGCATGGGCCAGATGGGCCGCCATTTTCGGAGGCTTAGGAGGAAGGGACGGCGAAGGCAACAACATCGTCGGCTTTATTGCTCTGGCAATACTGGCACCACTTGCGGCAACCATAATCCAGCTTGCCATCTCAAGGTCAAGGGAGTTTGCAGCAGATGCAGAAGGAGCACGTATCTCACAAAAACCCTGGGCGCTTGCGAACGCACTCGAGAAACTTGAATACGGCTCCGCAAACTACAGGGAAAGAAGAGGGGACGTACAGGCATCAACAAGTACTGCACATATGTTCATAGTGAACCCACTGAAAGGAAGCACACTGATGAGCCTTTTCAGGACCCACCCTGCAACAGAGGAACGTATCAAGCGCCTTCGCACAATGTAAGATCAATCAATCGTAAAAATTAAAGAGGCTCATCTGCCCCGGCTCGACCAGGTGGATAACCTCAATACTATTTTCTTCAAGTCTGTTAGAAAGATAATGCCTATGGCATCCCTTCGGACTTTTTTCGGCACACATCAGAACGATTCTTCCACCATCTTCATTTACCCTTTTAATGAATTGAAGTAGCTTTCCAAAGCCGTTTCTGAACTCATCAGTACTCATATACTCAATGTATGTCGAGTCACGCATGCCTCCGACTCCCTCACAATGAACATAACGTATACCGTTCTTAGGGAGGGCACTTTCCAGGGATTCCTTGTTGAACTCCTCGAAAGTGGACTGTGGATATCTCCGGATATCCACAAGGTCTGTGATCCCGTTCTCAAGAAGCATACCAAGGAATTCATCAAATGACCTGTTACCATATCCGATGGTATAGCAGCGATCTTTTCGCGCGTTCGGTAAAGCCAGCAGGCAAAGGATGGGATTCATATATAATCAATACCTCACTTTTGAAATAGTATAAATGCTGCATCCGTAAGACAAATTCACCTTTATTGTTAATGGACTTATTTATGGATATGACATGTTAGGTTTATTTCTTTCGTTTGAATCCCTGCTCTAGCCCACTCTTAGTATAACTCATTTGCTTAATGAGAAACACAAATGACTGCTCCAATTGACCCCACAGATTGTTCACTGCATCGATAATCGATAAGAATATCATTCATAACGTATATTTCTCATGCAAAAAGATAGGTACTGGAAGATAGATCAAGATTTACGTTGAAAGTTAAGAACAAGTATGTCTTTTCGAGACGTAAGGAGAATGGACCCCTATTCCGGGAAATCTTTTATAATGTCCTGTTCATCTCAACTTTATATATCAGAGGTTAAAATGAAAGTATCAGTCAACATCTCGAAAATCAATGGTGAAGTATTCGCACCGTCCTCAAAAAGCTATACTCACAGGGCCATAACAATTGCCTCACTGTCGGATGAGTGTATAGTCCACAGACCACTCATTTCCGCCGATACACTTGCAACCATCCGTGCCTGTGAAGCTTTCGGTGCAAGCATTGAACGGAAGGACGACAGGCTAATAGTTCAGGGAATAAACGGGAAACCAAATGTTCCCGACAATATCATAGATGTTGCAAATTCGGGCACAACCCTCAGGTTCATGACTGCAATAGCAGCCCTGACAAAAGGAGTGACCGTACTGACTGGAGATAGTTCCATAAGGAGCCGTCCTAATCAGCCTCTTCTCGACGTCCTCAATCGATTGGGAGTTGAAGCATACTCCACGCGTGACAACGGCTGTGCACCTCTGGTGGTAAGAGGAGGAATTAAAGGTGCCATTACTACCATCGATGGATCCATCAGTTCACAGTTCATCTCTGCGTTGCTCATCGCATGCCCGTTAACAACCCAGAGCACAACATTGTCCATCAAGGGTGAGATGAAATCCAGGCCCTACGTGGATGTTACGACGGAACTCCTTGAGAAAGCAGGCTGTGAGATCCTTCTGGAAGAAACAAACAACATCAAATTCATTATCCCTGCAAACCAGAAATACGACCTTAAGGATTACACCGTTCCAGGTGACTTCTCATCGGCCTCCTATGTACTTGCAGCTGCTGCTATGACAGGTTCGACCGTCCTTGTAAAGAACATGTTCCCTTCAAAACAGGGTGATGTAGAGATCATTGAAGTGCTCAGGCGCATGGGTGCAGACATATCATGGGACAAGATAAAAGGCGATATAAGGGTCACAGGAAACGGACTTAAAGGAACTACATTCGACGCAGGTGCAACCCCTGACCTTGTACCTACAATAGCAGTTCTGGCAGCATGTGCCGAGGGCATGACGGTAATAGAGAATGCGGAACATGTACGATATAAAGAGACAGACAGGCTACATGCAATGGCATTGGAGCTCACCAAGATGGGAATCACAGTCAAAGAAGAACCCGACCAGCTTACAATAACCGGTGGCACACTCAGGGGTGCCGACCTGCACGGCTGGCATGACCACAGGATAGTAATGGCACTTACCATCGCAGGCATGGTCGCCGGAGACACGACCATCGATACTATCGAATCGGTAGAGATATCCTATCCGAACTTCTTTGAGGAAATGCAGTCTCTTGGCGCAGGACTAAAGATATTCTGATATCTTTGAAAGAAAGTAAATTACAAAAACAGGCAGAGGGGGATTTTACCCCTTCATTTTCCTGAATACGAGTGTTCAGCAGCCTTGCGGGTGCTGATCGCTTTCTTCCTCATATAGTCAGGGATCACATCCTTTTCTACAACTACCTTCGATGTGCCAACGCCCACAACTATGATCTTTGTCTCTACTGGTTCTTCATTTTCCCTGATGGACAATTCCTTCCTGGTGATCTCCAGGTCGACCTCATTGGCAGAATAACCGGCCGACTTCATATAATCCATAACGATATGTTTGGCACTCTTTGTTGCAAAGTCCACGGCATCAATATATTCGGAAAACATCTTTCTTCCTTCGGGAGCGAATACAAAATACCTGACAACCTCTTTTGCAGTTTTGAGCTCCTCATCGGTAACATTTTCGCCTGTGATCGGAGCAAAGTCCCGTTTTATAAGGATCTCAACACGTTTGATACCTTTGCCCACAAGTGCTCCTACAGCATTGCCGACACTGGAATGTTCCGGAAGCACTACCTCGGCATCAATGAGCTTTTCCATTTCTTCCTTGAATGCGACGACCGGGCCACCCAGGAGTACCACCGGGGTCTCTACCTTGAAGCGGGTGAAGTTCTCACCAGATAGCATTTTCTCCACGATGGATCCAGGAATGCCATCCACGAGATATGATACAAGGTCGGATGCCATGTTCCATGCAACCTTGCGCTTTACATCAGCACAGAGTTCCTCCTTTTTGGTGTTTATGAACTTGGCAAGTTTCTCGGCACCCACAACAGATGCCTCGACATCCCACCTCTGGAAATCACCCAGTACATGCAGTGCATCGGTCGGCGTGAAACCTATAGCCTGAATAAGACGTTTCTGGATCAGACTATCCAGTGCCCTGACGCTTGGCTGTTTTTTAAGCCTCATGAAGAGTTCGGTGTATGACACCGGCATGCCCTGTATGGCATCGTATATCTCTTCTTCTGTTGCGCTAAGGTCCATGGGCAAAAAACCGGTCCTTACGAAGAACTTGGTAGGCTGTATGTTCTCACAGAGCAGTTTCCTGGAAGGATTTTTGCTCTCTTTCAGTTTGTCCAGAAAACCGGTATATTCCACTGCAGCACGACACAGAGGGATCACCCTCCTCGGTCCGATGTAGAACTTCTTATCCTCCGTCCAGACATGGCTGTCCCCACCGGTTGCAGATGTTTCCATACGGATCGCTTTTACCATGGTCTTCCAGCCACCTACCACGGCACCCTGATTGCTTAACTCCGGTATACCATTCTTGATAAGCGCAACATCCGTGCTGGTACCGCCCACATCCACCATTGCACATGTATCGTATTTGGTAAGGTATGCAGCACCTACCAGGCTTGCTGCAGGCCCTGAGAATATGGATTCGATAGGCTTCTCAAGAGCCTCTTCCATACTGACAACAGAACCGTCACATTTGAGCATGAGGAGATTGGCATCGATTCCCCGGGAACGGATATCCTGCATGATGGACTTGATGAACCTGTGTGTAATAGGCAGGAGCTGGGCATTCAGATAAGCAGTGATGGAACGATCATAAGCACCGACCTCCTGCGAAAGCTCATGCCCGCAAACAACAGGCAGTCCCGTAAGTTCTTTTATGATCTCCTTTACCCGAAGTTCGTGTTCCGAATTCCTGTTACTGAAAAAGGAGGAGACTGCAAATGCGGATACCTGGTTCTTGACCTCAAGGGCAAACTTTCGCACACCATCCTCATCAAGAAGTGCAGCCTCTTCACCGTTACTTGTATGGCCGCCATTCAGACGAACGTAGTACTTTGCGGGAAAACCTTCCTCAGGAATGACATAGTCGCCCACAAGTATCACACCGACAGGAAAACCAGTATCTTCCAGTATGGTGTTGGTGGAAAGAGTCGTTGAGACAGAAACAAGTTTTACACATTTGACACATTCGGGATCCAGTTCATCAATGGCTTTTTTTATACCACCTATAGGGTCGGGATATGTGGTAAGTACCTTTGTGCTCTCTACAATGACACCATCCGAATCACGGACGATGACCGCATCTGTAAACGTACCACCTGCATCGATTCCCAGACTATATTGCATATCTGTTCACTCCTTAAAAATAAAGATAAATGTTAATAATTGATGGTGTAAAAAAGAATGGTTTTGCAATATTTAAGCATTACCATGCTATGTAGAACAAAGTGGTCGGTAAAACAGAAACTAAAACAGAAACAGGGACTGGATAAAAAAAGGGTAAGTAGCAGGCATTAAGCCTGCACTTGTTTTAAAATTATTTTGCCGGGATGATGAGTGATCTCTCACCAGCAGGCTCGAACTCTCTGAGAGCTCCTCTGCCGAACTCCTTCCTTGGTGCGGTGAAGTCAAATGGCAGGAGCTTGTCTGCGAAACAGACCTTGACGAGTGGGTTGACTGCGAATGCATCTCCACGTCCTGCGTGTGCAGCGGAAGTGATTGCAGCGTATCCACCCTGGTGACCTACGTTCATTGCGTAGTTTGGATAGTTTGGTCCACGCAGTTCAAGAGCCAGACCTTCGTCGGACTGGTATGAGAGTACGTTTGTGGCACCACACTGGTCCTGCAGGTCGTATCCGAAGAAACCGAGTCTTCCGAGTGCTTCCTTGTGCAGGTACATTGAGAGATACCATCCGGACAGACCGGCGTTTCCGTTTCCTGTTGCCAGGGCTACAGCGGAACCAGCTGCTGCAGAGAGGCTTGTTGCCCTCTGGGAACCTCCGAAGTGGTCCTCGAGTGTGGTTGGATATTTCTCGTAGTTCTCGATACCGTAGATCGTGGACTCTGTTGCGATGTCCTTTACGACTTCGAGGTTTGCTGTTACCTTGTTGCCGGTACCCTTGTTTGCTGCACCGTCATACTTGTCGTTGATGTAGTCAACGTTGTAGTAGAGGTTGTCATCAAGGATGTTGTTACAGTATGCTGCTGTTGCGTACTGTGTGAAACCGACACCACCGGACATGTATGATCCGAGCCAGATCTGGTCGTAGAGCATACATCCTGCACCGACTACCTCAAGAGCAATGTGTGCTGGGTCTTCTGGGTCGACACGGCTCGTCTGTACGATATCTGCCATGTGACCGAAGGATATTCCTCCAGGCTCGTTTGGACCACGTGCACGCCTTGCCGGGAGCATCTCACCCATCTGGATGACACCAGCGTGCTTTGCTGCGTATGAAAGGTCAGCTACTGCTGCTTCACCGGCACACATGCTGTATGCTGAAATGAATGACATACCGACCTGCATAGCCATCCACCTGGTTGTCTGTGCACCGTCTGTGGTTCTGCTGACAATGGTTGGGATGTGAGCTGCCTGCCAGGAGGTCTTGCCTATTGCTGCCTTAAGCTGCTCTGCCTGCTCTGCAGGGAATTCCTTGTTGATGTCAATAAGGAACTGCTTGTCGATCTCGTCTGCGAGTTCATCGTCACCGGTGAACATCTTGACGTAACAGTCATCTACAAGAGCTGGATGGGTTTCTACCATGTGTTCCTGAACTACTGCTCCACCAGGGAGTGCGTGGTTGAGTGTCTCAAGGTAGTGGTTGATCGTTTCTGGTGTGACTTCGATACCGAGCCTTTTCTCGAGGGTCTCGTGTGCCATGTCCATACCGACGATACAGGTCCTTCTGATGTCATCCCACATCTGCTGCATTGCAGCGTTGTTGACGTAGTGAAGATCATCGAGCTCGACCATCATGTCAGTTCCTGAAAGGAATGATGGGGTGAGTGCTCTCTGACCGAGTGGTATACCACCACAGTGCATCATTGGGTTGTAACCTACAAGCCCTCTCTTCTTTGCAAGCTCTGCACCTGCTTTTTTCATCTCTAATTTTCTGGGGTTCTGATCGACACCAAGCCTGTAGTATGTTACAGTCTTGTCGGTGATCTCTCCGCCTTCCATCTTGTTGGTACCATGTTCTTTAGTGAACTTGATCTCCATGTCTTTTGCAAACATTCTCTTTCTGTCATCTGCCATTATCATCACCTCAATTCTCCGGCTTGAAGCCGTAGATGGTCCTCTGGTCGAATACTCTCTGAACCCATTCAATGACTTCAGCGTCGTCCCTGAATGCAACGTTGTCAACACGGTAAATTGTTGTTCTCTTTGCTGCTTCTTCTTCGGACATTGGCTTTCCGAGGTTTACCTTCTTGTCGATAGGTCTGCCTACCTGGTCCTTGTGCATTACAATTACGTCGCCTTCTTTTCTTACCCTTTCGAGCATGTCGAACATTACGCCATCTTCAGGAAGCCTGAGTGAGTGACCGTGGACTGTTGCGCCTCTGAGGCCAGCGAGTGCCGGACAGGTCATCTCTGTCTCGATCTGGAACTTTGCAAGTTCTTCCATGTCCCTCTCACGGGCTTCAACTACCTGACGACCGGAGAGTGTACCTGGGTCGACACCTCTGTAGTTGATTGCTGCTGCGTAGGATCTGAAGTATGGTGTTGATGGTGCGTTGTACATTGAGTCAACAAACTGTACATACCTTACCCTGTCACCGGCCTTTGCGCCTGGTGTTGCTTCTACGATCTCCCTGATCGAGCACTCTGGCTCACCCATTTCTGCAAGTGGTGGGTGGGTGCTTGGGTAGTCGCTACCTGGTGCACGGTGACCGAGTACTAATGTCAGGTCTTCATCGGAAATGTCTCTGAGCTTCTCGACCTTTCCTGACATGTGTTTCCTTCTGTTTTCTGCAACGGATGTTGCTCCTGGATAAAATTGTGGTTCATATGCCATAATTATTCACTCCTGATTCTCTAATGATCTCATTGTGGTTTTCACGGCTTTCACGAGCTCGTTCAGCTTTTCCCTCGAACATGATTCTCCTCGTGTAACTCCGCTCACAATTTCCATCACCCTTCCTTTTGTTAAAATATCACTTTCCTGTGGTTTTACAAGCCTTGTCTTTACTCCTGCCATTGCAAAATCCTCGAAATCAACGGGGGCCTGGCAAACAACTACTGCAGGAATACTGGCTTCTTCAAGTATCGCCTTTACCTTCCTTACCACATGTTCCCTGATGTTCCCTGTGTGGATAACGGCAACCTTGTGCCTGTTTATCTGTGCGATCTCCTCGGGACTTATACCAAAGGAACCGGAACCCATGTTGGTGTCCGGAACACCTGAGCCGGTGTTCAGCACCAGCACACTTACCTGAATCTCTTCTCTGCGCATCCCGTATGTGAGTTCACAAACGGGTTTTGTGATATGTCTTCTTCCGGGACTCATGGCTACTGCGATCACATCGGATCTTCCGGTCTCGGAAAGAGTACCTCGCTGTGCAAGTCCTCCTCCTCTGCCAAGACCCATTCCGTGTCTGCAGTCTACAACCTGTGTCTCCCGATCAAACATGATCATTCGTCCCTGGATTCAGATTTCAGGATACATACAGGATAATCTTTCAGTTTTCCTTTCGGATCGGTCATCCCTATCATCAACGGATCTGCACCGGGTCCGCGTTTTGCGTAATCCGTTACAGTCTGTTTTGTCGGGATGAAGTGGCCTTCCCTGAACTCAAAGGAAACAGGAAGGATCCTTTCACAAACTTCCCTGACTTGCTCCTTAACGTCAGCGCTGATAACTTCCATACGGATGCCACCCACGCAAACAGCAAGTTCCATAGCCTGACCTGCGACCTCGATAACCTTGTTCCCGGGATGCTGCACAGGTTCACCTTTTGCAGGACCGTAAGGAACGGTTTGAGGAAGCCTCGGGCCATGGATAAACAACCTTGTGATGCCTTCGATCTCAGCGATCTCGCTCAATAATCTCTGGGCTGTTTCCGGACTTAGCAGCCTTGAGGGGAAAATTTCAAGCTGCACCGAGTTTGTGTCTGAAGAATTGACCATTTGTAATTACCTTGTGATATTTTAGGAGGGTTTTGTGTCTTAGAGAGCTCCTGCCACTGCTTTGATTGGCTCCTTGAACTCTGGGATTGATCCAAATACATTACCTACGAGTGCTGATGTCTTCTCGATTGAGAACATCTGTGTGCCTGCGTCAAGTGAGACTGCTGCACATACACAAGGAATTGCGAAACCTCTGGAGTGCCTGGTCACAACGTGGTTACCGTTGAAGATACCTGGTCCACCGCCACCATAGATTGAGTGGCTGAAGAATGAGAATCCTACTGCAGTACCCTGTGCCCTACCCATGTCACAGCCTGGAAGACCTGTTTCCTTCTCAAGGATGTCGTTGAAGTAGAGGATGGTTGATGAAACGTTCTGAGCTGCCCTTCCGGCACCACAGTTTACGAGTGTTGCTGCAAGCTGACCTGCTGCTGCACATGCATTCCACATGGAAACGTCGTTTGCCTTGTAGAAGTTGTATCCGGATGGTGCGGTCTTGTCAACTGAAATGACACCTGCTTCAAGAGCTCTGTCCACTGTTGACTGGATCACAGTACCGATCGTACCGTTCTTACCGTTCTCCTTTACGATGTCGTAGACAAAGTTGCCTGCGTTGAGACCCTGGTATGCAAGACCAAGTAACTGGTGTCTCTCGAAAGGACCTACAGCGTTACCCATCTCGTACATACCTACCTGCTCGAAGATAGATGAGAGTGCTGCTGCGTTCATTGCCTTCTTGCCGGTGATGGCTGCAATGTGGTTTGTGGTGATGTTCCTCAGGGAGTAACCAAGACCTTCGTTGTTC